>NZ_QQWV01000007.1:0-135798 GCF_003951715.1 Sphingomonas sp. ABOLH
GGACGCATGACGGGCGCAAGTTCCGGATACTGACCATCATCGATGAGGCCAGCAGGGAATGCCTGGCACTGGTCGTCGCGCGCCAGCTTCGACACGAAGACGTGCTGGCAGCGCTTGCCGACCTGTTCATCGCGAGGGGTCCGCCCGCGCATATCAGATCAGATAACGGCAGCGAGTTCATCGCTACCGCGGTTCAGAAATGGCTCGGGCAGGTTGGCGTGAAGACGCTGTACATCGTGCCGGGTTCGCCGTGGGAGAATGGCTACAACGAGAGCTTCAACGGCTCGCTGCGCGATGAGCTGCTCAACGGCGAGATCTTCTACAGCCTCGCTGAAGCAAGGGTACTGATCGAGGCGTGGCGCCGTCACTACAACACCGTCCGGCCGCACAGCAGCCTGGGCTATCGGCCGCCCGCACCACAAGCGGCGACACCGCCATTGCCGGCCTCCGGTTCCGCTTCGCTCCACCTACGACCGGCAATGGCGGCGGAGACGACAATGCACTAACTAATAACCCGGACCACCCGATGGGGGCTGCTCAGTCTCGAACGAAGCTATTCTTGAGGTATCGGCGAAGGATACGCTTTGGCTTCGAGACTTGCCAAGCGCGGATGCTGCACCAAAGGAACCGAGCGTATGACGATAACCATATATGGGATTCCGGCCTGCGACACGATGAAGAAGGCGCGCACCTGGCTCGACACGAACGGAATCGGCTACACCTTCCACGACTATAAGAAGGCCGGGATCGACCGCGCGACGCTGGAACAATGGGTCGAAGCACTCGGCTGGGAGGCGCTGCTCAATCGCAGCGGCACGACGTTCCGCAAGCTGCCCGATGCCGACAAGGTCGATCTCGACGCACCCCGCGCGATCGATCTAATGCTGGCCCAGCCGTCGATGATCCGCCGCCCGGTGCTGGTCGGCGACGGCTGGATCGAAACCGGGTTCAAGCCCGAACGCTATGCGGAGCGATTCGCCATCGCCGGGTAAGTGCGTTAACCATCACGCACAGGCATCATTGCGATGCCGTATCGAATCGCGGGTGGAGAGGATCAGCATGGCACCGACGTTCGTCCGGACTCCGCCGCCATGGTTCCGCATCGTCGCCATCCTGTTCCTGCTGTGGGGCGCAGCCGGCGTCTTCGCCTTCTACAGCCAGGTCACGATGGGACCTGCCGCCCTTGCCGCGATGGGCGAGGTTGACCGCCGCTTCTATGCCGCGCTGCCGCGCTGGTTCAACTGGATCTACGGCATCGCCACCTGGGGCGGGCTGCTCGGCAGCGTCGCGTTGTTGATCGGCCGGCGCTGGGCCGCGGGGCTTTATGCTGCATCGCTGCTCGCGGTCGCGATCCAGTTCGGCTGGGTCTTTACGGCGACCGACCTGATCGCGGCGAAGGGCGCGGCGGCGACGGTGCCGTTCCCGCTGGTGATCTTCGCCATCGCGCTATGGCAATTGGCCGTGGCCCGGCACGGCACGGCGCGCGGGTGGCTTCGCTGATCGCTTCGGGCTAGACCGCGCGGATGTCCACGACCTTCACCATCGACACCGCCACCAGCCGCGCGACGCCCACCCCGGCGCCGATGAAGCGGCTGACCATCCCCGCCATCCGCGCCGCCAAGGGCAAGACCCCGCTGGTGATGCTGACCGCCTATACCGTGCGCATGGCGCAGCTAATGGACGCGCAGTGCGACATGCTGCTGGTCGGCGACAGCCTGGGGCAGGTGATCTACGGCCTGCCATCGACTGTGCCCGTTACGCTCGACATGATGGCGGCGCACGGGAGCGCGGTGGTGCGCGGTTCCTATCATTCGCTGGTCGTCATCGACCTGCCGTTCGGCAGCTATGAGGCCAGCCCGCAACAAGCGTTCGAAAGCGCGGCGATGCTGCTCAAGGCGACCGGTGCCGCGGCGGTGAAGCTGGAGGGCGGCACGGCGATGGCGGAAACCGTCGCCTTCCTGTCGCAGCGGGGCATTCCCGTGATGGGCCATGTCGGCCTGACGCCGCAGGCGGTGAACCAGCTTGGCGGCTATGGCGCGCGCGGGCGCAGCGCAGCGGAGGCGGAAAAGATCGTCGCCGATGCGGTCGCGGTCGCCGAAGCCGGCGCCTTCGCCGTGGTGATCGAGGGCGTGGTCGAACCGATCGCGGTGGAGATCACCCGGCGCATCGCCTGTCCCACGATCGGCATCGGCGCGTCGGCCGCGTGCGACGGACAGGTGCTGGTGGCCGAGGACATGCTCGGCCTGTTCGAACGCACCCCGCGCTTCGTGAAGACGTTCGACGACATGGCCGGCCATATCGCGAAGGCGGTCACGACTTATGCCGACGAGGTGCGCACGCGGACCTTCCCCGGCCCAGCGCAACTCTACGCGCCGAAGGATTGAGACGAACCCCCAACCGCCACGTCACCCCGGACTTGATCCGGGGTCCCGCTTCTTCTTCTACCGTAGCAAGAAAGCGGGACCCCGGATCAAGTCCGGGGTGACGGAACGGGAACGTTGTTCATCCCCCGCACAGCCGCGCTTCCCCATGGTCCCGTGCCGGTAACCACCCCTACGACCAATCGCTTTCGTTTCCCTTGGGCGTCGGCTAAAGGAGCGCGCTTGATCTATCCCCTGGAGCTGTTCCCTTGGCGTTGACCCCGCAGAACAACGAAGCCTTCATCCGCGAAGTCGATGAAGAGCTGCGCCGTGAGCAGATGTCGAACATCGGCAAGCGCTACGGCCTGTGGATCATCGGCGCGGTCCTCCTCGCGCTCGTTGCGTTCGGCGGCTGGACCTGGTGGCAGCATCGCCAGAACACGCTGGCCGGCGAACAGGGCGAACAGCTCGCCACCGCGCTCGACGATATCGAACAGGGCCGCGTCGCGCAGGCGAACGCGATCGTCGGCAAGCTGACGACCTCCGACAAGGACGCCGTGCGCGCCACCGCCCTGCTGACCCAGGCCGACATGCTGCTGTCGAAGAACGATACCAAGGGCGCGGCCGCCGCCTTCGGCAAGGTCGCCGCCGACGAGACGCTGGCCCAGCCGTTCCGCGACATGGCGCTCGTCCGCCAGACCGCGGTCGAATATGATTCGTTGCAGCCGCAGCAGGTCATCGACCGGCTGCGCGGCCTCGCCGACAAGGGCAGCCCGTGGCTCGGCAGCGCGGGGGAGATGGTGGCCGTCGCCTATCTCCGCCAGAACAAGCTCAAGCAGGCCGGACAGACCTTTGCCCTGATCGCGCAGACCGATGGCGTGCCCGAAAGCCTGCGTGCGCGTGCCGTGCAGATGGCCGGGTCGCTCGGCGTCGATGCCGCGCCCGCCGCTCCCGCCGCCGCCGCGCAATAACCCCCTTCGATACCGGAACCCTTTCCCCATGAAGACGCATCTGAAACTCTCGGCAGCGGTTGCGGCGTTGGCGCTGCTGGGCGGTTGCGGCGCACTCAAGGGCAAGGGCCCGGCGCGCACGCCCGTCGTCGGACAGCGCGTGCCGATCCTCGCGTCCGAAAACCTCGCCACGGTCGATCCGGCGCTGGCGAACCTGCAGGTCGTGCTGCCGCTCGCCGAAACCAATGCCGACTGGTCGCAGCCCGGCGGCAACGCCTCGAAATCGATGAGTCATGTCGCATTGGGCGACACGTTGCGCCAGGTGTGGAGCGCGCGGATCGAGGGCGGCAATACCCGCACTCGGCTGGCCGCATCGCCGGTGGTCGTCGGTGGTCGCCTGTACGTGATCGACGTCGAAGGCGTGGTCACCGCGATGGATGCCGCGACCGGCGCGACCGTATGGACCGCGCGGACCGTACCCGGCGACGACAATCCGCGTGCCCGCTTCGGCGGCGGCGTGTCGGTGGAGGGTGAGCGTGCCTTCGCCACCGATGGTCTGGGCGATGTCGTCGCGTTCAACACCGCCGACGGCAAGGAAGTGTGGCGCGCCAAGCCCGGCGGCCCCTTACGCGGTGCCCCCTCGCTCGCCAACGGGCAGGTCTATGTCGTCAGCCAGGACAACCAGCTGTTCGCGCTGGACCAGAGCGACGGCAAGGTGGTGTGGACTCAGTCGGGCAGCATCGAATCGCAGGGCGTGTTCGGCGTCGCTGCGCCCGCTTCGGCCCAGGGCACGGTCGTCGCCGGCTTCTCGTCGGGCGAGCTGAACGCCTATCGCTACGAAAATGGCCGGTCGGTCTGGGGCGACAGCCTGTCGCGCACCTCCGCCTCGACCTCGGTGTCGGCGCTGGCCGATATCGACGCCGAACCGGTGATCGACAATGGTCGCGTCTATGCGGTCGGGCAGGGCGGTCGCATGGTCGCGCTCGAACTCGTGTCGGGCCAGCGGCTGTGGGAACAGAATCTCGCCGGCATCTCGACGCCGTGGGTCGCGGGCGAATGGATCTTCGTCGTGACCGACGACGCGCGCCTGCTGTGCATCTCGCGCGGCAGCGGCAAGCTGCGCTGGGTCCAGCAGCTGCCCGGCTTCCGCAACGAAAAGAAGCGCAAGAACCCGATCAGCTGGGTCGGCCCGATCCTGGCGGGCAACCGCCTGATCCTCGCCAATTCGGAAGGGCAGCTGGTATCGGCCTCGGTCGCCGACGGCTCGATCACATCGACGCAGGAAACCCGGTCGAAGGCGGGGTATAACCTGTCGCCGATCGTGGCGAACGGTATGCTGTACCTGCTCGACGATGCCGGGCAGCTTACCGCCTGGAAGTAACACCAACCACTCGTCATCCCCGCGCAGGCGGGGATCCATAGACGCAGCGCTCCTGATGGAAACGCTGCGTCGGCGTTTATGGGTTCCCGCCTGCGCGGGAACGACGAGAGGAGCCAACACCCTCGACCCGGCCTCCCTTACCCCCTACACTCGGCGGCAACCCCGCACCCCAGGAATCCCCATGCCCTTACCCGTCGTCGCCATCATCGGCCGTCCCAATGTCGGCAAGTCGACGCTGTTCAACCGCCTCGTCGGCAAGCGGCTGGCGCTGGTCGATGACCAGCCGGGCGTGACCCGCGACCGGCGGGAAGGGGAGGCGACCTTGCTCGGCCTCGACTTCACCATTGTCGACACCGCCGGGTTCGAGGATGAAGACGCCGCAACCCTGCCGGGGCGGATGCGGATGCAGACCCAGGCGGCGGTCGAGATGGCCGATGTCGCGCTGTTCATGATCGACGCCCGCGCCGGCATCACGCCGCTGGACGAGGAAATCGCCCGCTGGCTGCGCTCGTCGGGCGGCACCGTCGTGCTGGTCGCGAACAAGGCGGAGGGCCGCGCGGGCGAGAACGGCGTGCTCGAATCGCTGGCGCTGGGCTTTGGCGATCCGGTGCAGCTCTCGGCCGAACATGGTGAGGGCGTCGCCGACCTGTTCGAGGCGCTGCGCCCCTATATCGAGCGCGAGGACGAGCCGGAGCCGGAGGAAGAAGGCGAGTTCGACCCCGAAACCGCCGTCCTGAAGCTCGCCATCGTCGGCCGCCCCAACGCGGGCAAGTCGACGCTGATCAACCGTTTCCTTGGGCAGGACCGGCTCATCACCGGTCCCGAAGCGGGGATCACCCGCGATTCGATCGCGGTCGACTGGAACTGGACCGCCCCCGACGGTCGTGTCCGCCCCGTCCGGCTGATCGACACCGCCGGCATGCGCAAGAAGGCGCGGGTGCAGGAAAAGCTCGAAAAGCTCTCGGTCGCCGACGCGCTCCACGCGATCGACTTTGCCGAGGTCGTCGTGCTGCTTCTCGACGGCACGCGGGGCCTCGAACTGCAGGACATCAAGATCGCCGATCGCGTGCTGCAAGAGGGCCGCGCGCTGGTAATCGCGCTCAACAAATGGGACATCGCCGAACACGCATCGTCGCTGTTCAATGGCGTGAAGGGCGCGCTCGACGAAGGGCTGGCGCAGGCCAAGGGCGTGCCGCTGCTGACCGTATCGGCCGCCACCGGCAAGGGGCTGGACGTGCTGATGCAGGCGGCGTTCGAAACCCGCGAAGCCTGGGGCCGCCGCGTGTCGACGGGACAGCTTAACCGCTGGTTCGACCGCGCGCTGGAGGCCAACCCGCCGCCCGCGCCCGGCGGCAAGCGCATCAAGATGCGCTACATCACGCAGAACAAGACGCGTCCGCCCAGCTTCGTACTGTTCGGCACCCGCGTCGACCAGCTGCCCGAAAGCTACAAGCGTTATCTCATTAACGGCTTGCGCAAGGAATTCGGCTTCGGCGCAGTCCCCGTCCGCCTGAACCTCCGCGCCCCGAAAAACCCCTTCGACCACGCAAAGTGACCCGCATCGACGCCCGCGGCATGCGCTGCCCCTGGCCCGCCATCCGGCTGGCCCGGGCGCTGCGCGACGGGGCGCAGATGGTGGAGATCGCAGCCGACGACCCCCGCGCGGCCGGTGAATTGGCAAGTGCGGCAACGGCGGTCGGTGCGCGGCTGGACGTGGTGGGCGAGGGTGTGTTCCGGGTGGCGCGGTGATGACGGAGGACGCTTCCTACCAGCCCACGTCCGGCTTCCTGATCGACGTGTTGAACGAAGCGGTTCCACTATCCGGCAGCGAGTTTGGCGAGCACAATCTGCGGCGGGTCATCGACTATCTGACGGATGCAGAGGCGGTGAACCGGGATTGGGCCGCATTCATTTTGGGCAATGCCGACCTCGATACCCCGGCGATCCGCGATGCGCTGCTGGCGGCCGCTACGACGGATTGCTCGCCGCGCGTCAGGGCCGAGGCGTTGCGTGGGCTCGCCCAAATCGCTCCGGCGAAGGCGCTACCGCACGTCCGCCAGGCCTTGTCCGCCGAGATGGCTCTCGTCAACGTCTTCGAAGCGGCGGAAATCATCGCCGATCCGTCGCTGGTCGATGCACTACGACCATGGTCCGATCCGTCGGACGACCCGTACCTAGATGGACTGGTGGCGGCCGCGATTGCCGCATGTGAGCAAGGAAAGGGAACCTGACCCAAACGTCATCCCAGCGAAGGCTGGGATCTCCCCATTATAGCACGGCAGCAAGAGCCGCTTGAGGCCCCAGCCTTCGCTGGGGCGACGCATCTGGCTGGGTGACGCGGCGCACAGTCGCCACCCATCTCGCCTTTCCTACAACCGTCCGGACATGCCATGCTCCGCCTGGTTCTTTTACATCGCCGGAACATCGCGCCTCGCACATGGCGCAAACCGCACGACGCACCAACCATACACGAGTGTGAACTTAGTGAACTTTGGACCGCCTTACGGCTTCGCTTCCCAGGGTTTATCCCGCAAATTCAAATGGGTAATCCCCCGTGCCTTCAACCTTGGCCCCAGGAAGCGGTAGAAGAACCAGTCTTTCGCCGCGAACGGCGTGGCGTGGTACAGGAGCCGCTCGCCCAGCGTCCAGCGTACCCGCCGGCGGTCCGACCGGCGTGGCGAAGGTTTCGCCCAGAAATTATAGGGATAGACGACGCGGCCAAGCTTTGCGACCCGCTGCATGATCTCATGATCCAGCAGCACATAAGGCCAGAGTTTCTCCGAGAAACCGCCCGCCTGTACCAGCGCCGCCGTGCGGAACGCCTGTCCGTAACCACCGGTATGCGTCTGTTTCGACAGCAGTTTCGTCACGACCCCGGCATAGAGCGCCCGCCGCAGCCTTTGCCCTGATGCATCGACGCCCAGCGCCATCACCGCCACCGTTCGCGGATCGGCATCGAACGTGCGTTCCGCCTCGGCCAGGTAATGCGGCGGGTAATAGGTATCCGCATCGCCGAACGCGCAGAATTCGGTGGTGAGTTCGGCCATCGCCGTTTCCAGCGCATGGATCTTGCCCGGCCGCGCCTCCGACAGGTGCACGACCTCGATCCCCGGCGCGGTGAAGGCGCGGGCGATCGCGTCCGACCCGTCGGTCGATCCGTTGTCGACCAGCACCAGCCGGAACGGCACGCTCTGCGGCGCCAGTGCCGCCAGCGTGGCGGGCAGGAAGTCCGCCTCGTTGTAATAGGCGATCACGAACGTCCAGCGGCTCATGCGGCCAACTCCATCAATCGGCGACAGGCGGCTTCCGACGACCGGCGCCCGTGCGTCGCGACGACATGGGCGCGCGCCGCCGCCCCCATCGCCGCCAGCGCCGCCGGATCGGCGAGCAACGCGTCGACCTTGTCGCGATAGTCGTTATCCTTGACCAGCAGCCCGCAGCTGGGCGGGATCACGTCCGCCCCGATCCGGTCGTCGAACGCCGCGACCGACAGGCCGCACGCCATCGCTTCGGGGATCGCGCGCGGGAAATAGTCGCGCCGCCCGGCATGAAAGAACAGCCGCGCCTGTGCCAGCATCGCCGGCACCTCGCCGTTCGGCACATGGCCCAGCCAGTGCACCTGCGGAAAGCGCCGCTGCAACGCCGCCGCCTGCGGCCCGTCGCCGATCACCGCGACCCGGTGGCGGTCGCCCAGCGCCGCGATCTCGTCGAACTTCTTGTAGGGCGTCAGGCGGCTGGTCGCGATCACGTCGAACCGTTTGTCCGCCACCAGCGGTGCGAAGCGGTCGGTATCGATCGTCTTGGGCAGCCGCTGCATCCGCGCCTCCGGAATCGCCCTTCGCCAGAAGCGCCAGCCCGGCCGGGTCAGCTGCGCCTCCTGCACCGCCGACTCCGGAAACAGGAACGCGGCATGCGGCACGATCCGGCTCCACCAGTCGCCACCGATGATGACCGCGAAGCGCCGCCGGTCGGGCCGCAGCACCCGGTCGAACAGGTCGAACCCGGCGCCGCCATTGCTGCCGATCAGCACGAACAGCGTCGTTGGATCGATCCGCGCGGCGGCGACCATCGCGTCGCTGCGCTGGTCGCGGGTCCGGGCGTCGGGGTTGGACGGCGCGAACAGGCGGATGGGGTAGGGGGCGATGCCCGGCAGCGCGGACACGGTGTCCAGCGGCTCACGCGCCAGTCCCCACAGCTCGGTCTCGACGCCGAGTTCGGTCAGGATCCCGGGCATCCGCCGGTCGCGATTGTCCCAGCGCAGCCATTCACCCACATCGGCGACGCCGTGATGGGTGGGATAAGTCAGGACGAAGACGATCCGCATTCCCGCCCGGCTACCAGCGCGAAGCCGGTCGCGCCACCCGATTGTCGAGGTGCCCGACTGCGGCTAAGGCGCTGGCGATGAACTGGTCCGACGACGGCGCGCGGGTAAGCTGCGTGATGGTGACCGCGAACCGTGCCGCGCTGGCGCGGCGCGCGGTCGACTGTTTTCTGCGGCAACGCTGGGCGAACCGCGAACTGGTCGTCGTCGACGATGGCGATCAGGATTATACGCCGCTCTTCGCCGATATCCCTGCCGACCGGCTGATCTACGACCGGGTGACGAAGACGCCCGACACGACGCTGGGTCGGTTGCGCAACCGCACGCTGGACCTCGCGCGGGGCTCGATCGTCGCGCAATGGGACGATGACGACTGGTATCATCCCGACCGGCTGGTGCGGCAGGTCGCGGTGCTGGACGGCGGCAAGGACGCCTGCGTCCTGCGCGGCACGCTGATGCATCTCGATGCGCCCGAATGGTTCGACCATCCTTATGTCGGCACGCTGGAGCCGGGCGTACCGGGCAGCATCGTCCACCGCGCCGATCCGACCGCCCGCTACCCCGAAAAGCGGCGCGGCGAGGATACCGATTTCCTGCACCACTGGCCCATCGAGCACATCGGCATACTCGACGCGCCGGGCCTGTTCGTCCGCGCCTTCCACGGCGGCAACACGTGGGAGCGGACCCATTTCGAACGCCGGGTGCGCAACACGCCTGCCGCCGCGATCGAATATGCCCTGCGCCGCGTGCTGCCGGGCGGGGTATGGCGCCATTCGCGCTTCCGCCTCGATCCCGACACGCGCGCCGCGTTCGAGGCGTTCGTCGCCGATTCGCGCACCGCCGGGGTGTTCGCTTGACCCTGTCGGAACGTGCACAGCGGCTGCACGACTGGTCGCAGACGCCCACCGCCGCGTTGGTGGGCAAGGTCTTCCGCGCCCTGTTCTTCGTCGGCGTGCTGCTGTGGCTGGTGCTGAAGGTCCGCGCGATCGGCTGGGCCAGCGTCGCCGCCGCGCTCCCGCGCACGCCATGGTTCTACATCCTGTTCGTCGTGATGTTCATGGCATTGCCGGTGTCGGAGGTGTGGATCTTCCGCCTGCTGCTCGGCCGACCCTTGCCCGGCAGCCTGTCGGTCTTCGTGCGCAAGCGGGTCTTCAACTCGGCGTTCGTCGGCTATTCGGGCGAGGTCTATCTGTTCGTCTGGGCGCGGCAGCGGCTGGGGATCGCGTCGAAGACGCTGCTGCTGGCGATCAAGGACAATGCGATCCTCTCGGCGCTCGCCTCCGCCGCGATCACCTCGATCCTGCTGGTCATCTTCATGGGGACGGGCCGGGCGAAATGGATCGCCGACTGGCTCCATTCGGCAGGCGGCATGCTACTGGCCGCCCTGCTGGTCGCGGGGTTCCTGACGCCGCTGCTCCTGCGCCTGCGCAGCCAGATATTGTCGGTCAGCTGGCGGGTCGCCGCCGCCGTGCTCGGCATCCATGTCGCGCGCATCCTGGCCGTCGTGCTGTTGCAGGCGACGCAATGGGCGGTGGTGCTGCCCGCCGAACCCTGGGGCGTGTGGGTCACGTTCCTGACGGTACAGATGGTCATCAGCCGCCTGCCGATCGTGCCCAATCGCGACCTGCTGTTCCTGTCGGCCGCGCTGGAGATGAGCCATATCGTCGATGGCCCGCGCGCGGCGATGGCCGGGCTGCTGCTCGCCGGCGGCGCGCTGACGCAGGGAAGCAACCTGCTGTTCTTTCTGCTGACCAGTTTCCAGCGGCGCCGCGGCACGCTGCCCGTTGCCGAGGTCGATCCGCGGCTGGAGGCCGACATCGCCACGCCGGCGGTACCGCCGGCGGGCGAATAGGGGATCAGGCCGACGCAGACGCCCGCTGGCAGATGAAGCTCGACAGTTCCTGCCGCAGCGGCAGGCCGGTCGTCGGGCGCAGCGGCCCGTCATGCGCGACATTGGTTTCGACATGGGCCCGCGTGTCGGCCACGCCGACGACATGGAACAGGTCGCGCTCGCAATCCAGCTCGGTGCGGGCATAGACGAAGCGGTCGCCGCGCTGCTGGCGCAGGATCGCGATGATCGTGCCGGCGGCGGTGCGGCGCTGGCGCAGCACTTCGTAGCGCGACTGCGGGTCCGACGGGGTCGGGATCTCGACGCCTTCCAGTGGATAGCGTTCGATGCCGTTGCCCGCCACTTCCGTCTCGACCAGGTGGCGCAGGTCGACCGTGTTGTTCATCGTCGCCTGCGCTTCCGGCACGGACGAATTGCCACAGCCGGCCAGCAGCGCCCCGCCCAGCAGGGCGGCAGTCAATCGGATCATACGCAAAACCCTTGTTCCCGGAGAAAAACAGTCTCAGGAAATGTTGCTACGCAGCAATGTTCGAAGCGGAACGCTCAGCGCGAACGCAGCGCGCCCAGTGCCGTCATGAACGCGACGGCTCCCATGGCAAGGACGACGCCTCCGATATCTTCCCAGCCGAGCGCCAGCAGGCGGTCGAACCGGTCGGAATGCGGAAGGATCGCGCGGAAGGTTTCGAATGGAATAGTCATGGCGCGATGCAACATAAGCACTGAAAGCATCGTGAAAACCGCCAATTAGCCGAAATGGTCCGAGGACATCATATGTTACACGACCGCAAGCCAATGGTGCCGTTCGGGCAATGGAACTGACTTGCACGGCCCCCGCCCACGCCATACACCGTCATTCCGTTTATCGATAATGGGTGGGGTTTCATGTTCCGTACCGTTGCTGCCGTATTGCTCGCTTCCACTGCGCTCGCCGGGACGGCGCAGGCGCAGGCGCCCGCCCGTGCCGCGCCCCCGGTCAAGGCCGCGCCGCTGTCGGCGCTGGTCGCCCCGGTCAACATTCCCTACGAAAAGTTCACGCTGCCCAACGGCCTGACCGTCATCACCCATACCGATCGCAAGGCGCCGATCGTCGCGGTGTCGGTATGGTATGACGTGGGGTCGAAGCATGAGCCGGAGGGGAAGACCGGCTTCGCGCACCTGTTCGAACATCTGATGTTCAACGGGTCGGAAAATGCGCCGGGCGACTTCTTCGACCCGTTGCGCTCGATCGGTGCGACCGACCTGAACGGCACTACCAGCTACGACCGCACCAACTATTTCGAAACCGTGCCGAAGGCGGCGATCGACCGCGCGCTGTTCCTCGAATCGGACCGCATGGGCTATCTGCTCGGCGCGGTGACGCAGGGCGTGCTCGATGAACAGCGCGGCGTCGTGCAGAACGAAAAACGCCAGGGTGACAACCAGCCTTACGGCCTCGTCCGTTACAAGATGACCGAGGGCATCTTCCCGGTCGGCCATCCCTATCGCCATTCGGTGATCGGTTCGATGGCCGATCTCGACGCCGCCAGCCTCGAGGACGTGAAGAACTGGTTCCGCGGCCATTACGGCCCGAACAACGCGGTGCTGGTGCTGGCCGGCGACATCGACGCGAAGGAAGCGCGCCCGCTGGTCGAGAAATATTTCGGCAAGATCGCGCGTGGGCCGGAATCGGTCCTGCCGAAGATCGAGGTGCCGACCCTCGCCGCGCCGGTGCGCGAGGTGATGAAGGACAATGTCGCCGCGACGATGATCATGAAGGTCTGGCCGGTGCCGGGCCTGAACGATCCCGACGCCCCGGCGCTGGACGTCGCGATGAGCGCGTTCGGCGGCCTCGCCTCGTCGCGGCTCGACAATGAACTGGTGAAGAAGGAAAAGCTGGCGGTGCAGGTGTCCGCCGGCGTCCAGTCGCTGGCACAGGCCGGCATGCTGATCGTCCGTGCGATCGTGAAGCCGGGCGTCGATGAAAAGCTGGTCGAGGCGAAGCTGGACCAGATGATCGCCGATTATCTGCGCACCGGTCCGAGTGCCGACGAAGTGGCGCGCGTCGCCACGACGCAGGTGTCGAGCACCATCGGCGGGCTGGAATCGGTCGGCGGCTTCGGCGGCAAGGCGGTGACGCTGGCGTCGGGCGAGCTGTATTCGAACGATCCGGGCTTCTATAAAAAGGAGCTGAACGCGCTGGCGACGATGACGCCGGAGCGTGCCCGCGCCGCCGCGCAGAAGTGGATGTCGCGCCCGGCCTATACGCTGATCGTCGAGAAGGGCGAGCGCGAGGGCTATGAAGAGGCGAAGGCGGTCGCCGCCGCACCCGCCACCCCGGCCGCGCCCGAAACGCCGTTCAAGGGCACGCGCGGGGCGATGCCGGGCGTCGCCGACACCGGCACTGCGCTGCAATTCCCGAAGGTCACGCGCAGCCGCCTGTCGAACGGCATGGAGCTGGTCTATGCCCAGCGGACCGCCGTGCCGGTGACGCAGGTGTCGATGGTGTTCGATGCCGGCACCGCCGCCGATGTGGCCGGCAAGCTCGGCACCGCCGGCATGACGCTGTCGCTGATCGACGAAGGCACCATCACCCGCAATTCGATCGCGATGGCCGAGGCGAAGGAAAAGCTCGGCATGCAGATGAGCGGCGGCAATTCGGCCGATCAGACGACGATCGGCTTCGAAGCGCCCAGCGCCAATCTGAACAGCGCGACGATGCTGTTCGCCGACGTGCTGCGCAACCCGGCGTTCGACGCGAGCGAGCTGGAGCGCGTGCGCGGGCAGGTGCTGGCGCAGATCGGGCAGCAGCGCACCAACCCGCAGGGGCTGGCCGACATGACGCTGCCGCCGCTGCTCTACGGCGCGGACAGCCCCTATGCGAAGCTCGCGGCGGGCGTCGGCGATCCGGCGGCGGTCATGGCGATGAAGCGCGAGGATCTGGTGGCATGGCGCAATGCGTGGCTGCGTCCGGACAAGGCGAAGGTGTTCGTCGTTTCCGACCGTCCGCTGGCCGAGGTGCAGGCGGCACTCAACGCCTCGTTCGCCAACTGGCAGGCGACCGGTGCGGCGGGAACGAAGACCTTTCCGGCCCAGCGCGCCACCACGAGCCCCAAGATCGTGCTGGTCGACCGGCCGAACTCGCCGCAGTCGCTGATCGTCGCGGGTCAGATGACGCCGGTGCAGGCCAAGTCGGACACGCTGGCGGCGACCACCGCCAACACCGTGCTCGGCTCGGGCTTCCTCAGCCGCATCAACATGGACCTGCGCGAGGCGAAGCACTGGTCCTACGGCGCGCGCGGCGGGTTCCAGCTGATGCAGAACGCCGTGCCCTATGTCATCAACGCACCGGTGCAGGCGGACAAGACCGGCCCGGCGATCGCGTCGCTGCGCGAACAGATCAACGGCTTCCTTGGGACCAACGGCGTGACCCCGGTCGAATTCCGCCGCTCGATCGATGGCGAGACGCGGCAGCTGGCCGGCACCTACGAAACGTCGGGCGCGGTGCTGGGCGCGATGCGGGCCAACGACTTCCTCGGCCGCCCGGACGATTACCAGGCGACCCTGCCGCAAAAATATCGGGCGCTGACCACGGCCCAGCTTGACGCTGCGGCACGCGCGGCAATCGACCCCAATCGCTTCGTCTATGTGGTGGTCGGCGATGCGAAGGTCGTCCGTCCGCAGCTTGACGGGCTGGGCCTGCCGGTGGAGGTGGTGTCGGCAACGCCGCCGTCCGCCCCGGTCGCGGCGAAGTAAGGAGAGCGAACATGGCGAATGTCGATGGCAGCTGGAACACGATCACCAAGTCGCCGATGGGCGACCAGCAGGCGACGCTGACCGTCAAGAGCGACGGCGGCACCTTCACCGGCAGCTATTCCGGCGCGATGGGGTCGACCGAGATCACCGACGGCAAGGTCGATGGCGACAAGCTGTCGTGGAAGGTCGCGATCGTCGTGCCGATGCCGATGACGCTCGACTGCGAAGCGACCGTCGATGGCGACACGATTTCCGGCACGGTCGGGGCGGGCGCGTTCGGCAGCTTCCCGATGGCGGGCAACCGCGTCGGCTGAACGTCGGTGACGTGACAGAAACGGCCCGTCCGCAGGCGATGCGGGCGGGCCGTTTTGCATGTAGGAGCTGGGCTCTCCTCGCGCGAACCGTATCCCCGCGCAGGCGGGGATCCAGGGTAACGGAGCGCGACGATTGCGGCTCTGGACTCCCGCCTGCGCGGGGGTACGCGAAGCGGCGCGGACGCAGGCGACGGCCGTGTCCCTGGACCCCGCCTGCGCGGGGGTACGCGGTCTGCGAGGTTGGTCCTGACCTCAACCCCACCGTCACCCCGGATCAAGTCCGGGGTGACGGTAGCTCCCGAACCTACTCCGCCGGCTCCGCCTCGATCTCCGGCAACCCGGCCGTCCTGGGCTTCTCCCCCGGCTCGGGCGCATAACCGGTCAGCAACCGCGCGCCCCGGCCATAGGTGAACCACGACCACGCCCAGTGGACGTACACCGACACCCGGCTGCGAAAGTCCACCAGCAGCATCAGGTGGACCAGCGACCAGGCCAGCCAAGCGATAAAGCCCTTGAGCTTCAGCCCGGCAATCTCCGCCACCGCCCGCGACCGGCCGATCACCGCCATCGTGCCATAGTCGCGATAGCGGAACCGCTCCGGCGCCGACCGCCCGGCGACGCGCGCAGCGATCAGCTTGCCGACGAACTTCCCCTGCTGCTTGGCGACCGGCGCCAGGCCGGGCAGGGGGCCGTCGCCGGCATCGAAGCTCGCCACGTCGCCGATCGCGAAGATCGTCGGATGCCCCGGTATCGAACAATCGGGCATCACCTTCACCGCGCCGTTCTTCGCCGCATCCGCCGCCAGCCACTTGGCCGCCGGTCGCGCTTCGGTCCCTGCCGCCCATAGCACGGCGGCGGCATCGATCCGCTGGTCGCCGACGTTCAGCCCGCGTTCGTCGATCGCTTTCACCGCCTCGCCGGTCCGTACCTCGACGCCGAGCGACTCGAGCATCTCGCGCGCCGACTGCGACAGCGGCGGATCGAACGCGGTCAGGATGCGGTCGCCCATCTCGCACAACACGACCCGCGCCCGGCGCGGATCGATCGACGCGAAGTCGCGCGCCAGCGTCGTGCGCGCCAGCTCGGCGATCGTCCCGGCCAGCTCCACCCCGGTCGGCCCACCGCCGACCACCGCGAAGGTCAGCAGCCGCTGCCGCTCCGCCGGATCGTCGCATTGCTCTGCGCGCTCGAACGCACTCAGCAACGCCGCACGGATCGCCAGCGCATCGTCGATCGATTTCAGCACATAGGCATGCTCGCGCCACTGGTCGTTGCCGAAGAAGCTGTACGCCGCGCCGGTCGCCAGGATCAGGTAATCGAACGGCAACCGCCGCCCATCGGCCAGGCAAAGCTCGCGCGCAGCGGCATCGACCCCGCTCGCCTCCGCCATCAATATCCGCGTATTCCTGTTGCGACGCAGCAGCGCGCGATTGGCGGTGGCGATGTCCGCCGGGGACAGCGCGGCGCCCGCCACCTGATACAGCAAGGGCTGGAACAGGTGATGGTTGGTGCGGTCGATCAGCACGATGTCGGCGTCCGCCGTGCGTAGCGCCTGGGCCGCGGCGATGCCGCCGAAACCGGCGCCGACAATGATGATCCGGGGTCGCATACGCTGTTCGTCCTCCGATTCGCGTGTGGATCGTCCTTCCCAACCCATCGCGGCGCCAATCGTTGCGACCGGGCTGCCCCGCCGCCGCGCGACCCTTGCCACATTGTCACCATGGTCCGGGCGGGTCCGCCATGGTTCGTTCATGTAGGCGACAGATACCGTTGCCTTGGGGCAACAGTATCCGATTTCGTGACGCACATGTTGCAATGCGATGCAACACTTCCCCGGTTTTCGGGTTCAGAGGGGCCACGGATAAACCGGCGCGCGTTCGATGCCGGGACCGTAAACGCTGATGAGGTTTTGTATGCGTAAGCTTTTCACCGTCGCCGCAGCCGCGGCTGCCTTCGTCGCAGCCCCCGCCTTCGCGCAGGACATGTCGACCACGTCGCAGGACACGACGACCACCGAACCGGCCCCCGCCGTGACCGCGCCCGACGGCACCAGCGGCATCGGCTTCGAACCCTATGTCGCGATCATGGGCGGCTGGGAACAGTTCGATTCGGAGCGCACCGACGCCGGCATCCCGCTGGTCCCGCGCAACGACAAGCTGAACGGCGCGCTGGTTGAAGGCATTGTCGGCTTCAACGTGCCGCTGGGCCCGGTGTTCGTCGGTGCCGAAGGCAGCGTCTCGAAGGGCGTGTCGGGCGACATCGATTGGGATTACGGCGCAGCCGGCCGCTTCGGCGTCCGCGCGGGTGACTCTGGCCTGATCTACGGCAAGGTCGGCTATCGCTGGGTCAATTTCGACCGGTTCGGCAATGACAGCCGCGACTATCACGAAATGACCTATGGCGCCGGTTTCGAAGTCGGCCCGAAGGACATCGGCCTCGGCGGCATCACCGGCAACTCGGGCGTGCGCCTGCGTGGTGAAGTGTCGACCTTCGGTTCGGCCCACAGCTTCCGTCCGATGCTGGGTCTGACGACCCACTTCTAAGCATCGTGCCAGTTCGGGCGGGTCCGGCGTATCGGGACCCGCCCCGGTAAATGCGTATCGCGAAAGGCTCCGGGCGGGTTCGTCCGGGGCCTTTTGTTTTGGGCGGTTGCAACAATGATCCCCGCGGAGGCGGGGAAGCTTCTAGTACCCCATACAGAATGGGGCTATCCGCGCGTAAGGCGCGGAAAGACTGTCGTAACGGAAGCGCCGCCGGCTAGCCCTCCTGCGCTCTTAGCCGTTCCAACTTCTACCGAAGTTGCCGGGCTGGATTCTGCTGGCGTGTGCCTGGATTTCGTTAGGAAATCTGAAGTCCACCACCGATGCAAATCGATCAACGCACGCACAGTACGGTAGCGTCGTCGGGCGTTCCTATTGGTGTGGAAAGGGCCACAATCCAGCATGGCTCGACAATATGCGGCCGCAGCACGCTTGTCCGCCACTACCATATAAAACGTTACAAAAAAACGATTGTCGCCAGCGTGCTGGGGTAAACGACTGCGATGGATGCACTGGTTTGAAGGGATCAACAAGGGGGGCAGGGCGAAGGGGCTGGTCGAGATGCTAGGCACCTGATGGCGAAAGGCGGAAAGGCGCGTCGTCTACGGTAAGGGCATTGGTATGCACGAAAAGGCCGCCGGGCGTGAACCCGACGGCCTTTTCCCGTAGGACCGCTGTGCCGCGGTTATTCCTCGACCGTCACCCGCCCGTTGCGGACGATCATGCCGCGCTCGGCCATTTCCTTGCGGAAGTCATGCTTGGCGTCGGCGATTTCGCGGCGATATTCCGCCCAGGCGTCTTCGCGATCGGCGGCATCATCGGCGCGGGCCAGATCCTTGCGCAACTCGCGCTTCGCCTCCGAAATGTCGGTCTTGTAATCCAGATAATAGGGGTTGTAGTCCGAATAGACCGGGACCGTCCGGCGATCCTTAGCCAGCGAAGGCGTCGCGATGACCGCAGTAGCGGCGGCGGCGATCAACAAAGTCGTGCGGTTCATGGGGGTTCTCCCTTTTCCTGAACTTGCCGACGTACAACCCGTATTTGGTGAACGCGGTTCCTTCATCTGGCGTTCACCTTGGGCGCGCGGGGCCAGTACCCTTGCGAACTGATGTCGTGCTTCCGATGTTGTTCGCCATGGCGGGACGGGTAAAACGCAAGGCGGGACTGGCGGCGGCGGAGGCGCTTGCCGCCCGCACCGAAGCGCCGCTCGCCTGCGCACTCTGCGACCGACCGATCGGTAGCCAGGTCGAATGGCACCATCGCGTGCCCAAAAGCGAAGGCGGGCGCGAGACGGTGCCGGTCCACCCGATCTGCCACCGCACCATCCACGCCAGCGCCACCAACGCCGAACTCGCCGGCCCGCTCGCCGACATCGACGCGCTGCGGGCCGTCCCGGCGGTCGCGAAATTCGTGAAATGGGTCGCTGACAAACCCGCCGACTTCCGCGTGCCGGTCCGGCGGCGGCGGTAGGGAGCATTGTATCGGCCGAAGTTCGGGACTTACAGCTACTAGCGTTCGTCATCCCCGCGCAGGCGGGGATCCATATACGCAACGTTTGCGCCTCTAGCATGACCGCCGGCGGCTATGGATTCCCGCCTACGCGGGAATGACGGAGAGGGGGGCAGCACCTGCGGCTTCCCCCTGTCCTACACGTCCGCCCTTTGCCATCGTGCTGCCGGGTCGTCGCGACCCCGGCTCTTTGACAGGTAGAACCGCACCACGCGCAAATAGCGTACGAGTGTGAACTTAGTGAACTTTGGACGGCGGATACGGGCAGGGCGCATGCCGTCGAATGGCTCTGGGGAGCCCCGTCAGGGCACCGTGACGCCAAGGATCATGCGACAGCGCAAACAGCGTGGCGAGTGTGAACTTAGTGAACTTTGGGCGGCCGGCATGGGCAAAGCCCATGCCGTCGGACGGCGCTTTCGGCGCCGCCGGCCGGCCGCGCCTTGAGGCTCGGGGCAGCGTTCGCTGCCCCTTGCCCGGCGCGGCCCCGGCGCAGCTTACTCTGCCGCCACGCCCCCGAACATATCACCCATGCCGGTCGCTTCCTCATTCGCCGGCGCCGC
This sequence comes from Sphingomonas sp. ABOLH, assembly GCF_003951715.1. Taxonomy (NCBI): domain Bacteria; kingdom Pseudomonadati; phylum Pseudomonadota; class Alphaproteobacteria; order Sphingomonadales; family Sphingomonadaceae; genus Sphingomonas; species Sphingomonas sp. ABOLH. The sequence continues at coordinate 19,517 of NZ_QQWV01000007.1, forward strand.
GACCTTGGCCTTCTGGCGCTTGTCGAAGCCGTCCCAGACCTCGTTCCAATTGCCGCGCGTCGCCGCCTTCGAATACTCCGTCGCGCGCTGTTCGAAGAAGTTGGCGTGCTCGACACCGTTCAGCAGCGGTGCCAGCCACGGCAGGGGGTGTTCGTCGATCAGGTAGATCGGCTTCATGCCCAGCTGCCCCAGCCGCCAGTCGGCGATGTAGCGGATGTACTTCTTGATCTCCTTCGCGGTCATCCCGTGGACCGGCCCCATTTCAAAGGCGAGATCGATGAAATTATCCTCCAGCCGCACCGTCGTCTGGCACATGTCGGCAATGTCGTCGCGCACCGCACGCGTCATGCAGTCGCGTTCCTTGCAGAAGGCGTGGAACAGCTTGATGATGCCCTCGCAGTGCAGGCTCTCGTCGCGGACCGACCACGACACGATCTGCCCCATGCCCTTCATCTTGTTGAAGCGCGGGAAGTTCATCAGCATCGCGAACGACGCGAACAGCTGCAATCCTTCGGTAAAGCCGCCGAACATCGCCAGCGTCTTGGCAATGTCCTCGTCGGTATCGACCCCGAAATTCTGCAGATAGTCGTGCTTGTCCTTCATCTCGCTATATTCGAGGAAGGCGCCATATTCGCTCTCGGGCATGCCGATCGTGTCGAGCAGATGGCTGTACGCCGCGATGTGCACCGTCTCCATGTTGGAGAAGGCGGCGAGCATCATCTTGATCTCGGTCGGCTTGAAGATGCGGCCATATTTTTCGTGGTAGCAGTCCTGCACCTCGACGTCCGCCTGGGTGAAGAAGCGGAAGATCTGGGTCAGCAAGTTGCGCTCGTGCGGGGTCAGCTTCTGCGCCCAGTCGCGGCAATCCTCGCCCAGCGGCACCTCTTCGGGCATCCAGTGGATCTGCTGCTGGCGCTTCCAGAAATCGAACGCCCAGGGGTATTCGAACGGCTTGTACTGCTTGCGGGCTTCGGTGAGCGACATGGGGTTACTCCGGGGAAACTTGGGTTTGTCTTGAAATTCTGTGGTGCTCCCGCGCAGGCGGGAGCCTAGGGTCGCGAACGTCGTCGCTTGCGGCTCTGGACCCCCGCCTCCGCGGGGGTACGGTCGGGTCGGTTCATGGCGCGCTGCTCCACGACCATTGCGCGATGCCGAAGATCGTCAGGATGATGCCGAGCGCCAGCGCCATCATCCCCGTCATGCCATGGGCATAGCGGCTCTGCTGTGTCGCGCGCGACTTCAAACGCAACAGCAGCCACAGCCCGACCCCGCCCGATACCAGCGCGACCGACAACATGATGAGGACGTTCGCGGTCATGCGACCAACGGCGCGGACGTGCGTTTCACCGCCGCCCCCAACGGAGGAATATCATGGCCGATCTCAGCAACATCAAGGAACATGCCGAAGTCATCGGCGCCGACGGCGTCCATGTCGGCACGGTCGACCGCGTCGAAGGCGACCGGATCAAGCTGACCAAGAAGGACAGCGGTGCCGAGGTCGAAGGCGCCGAACCGAGCCATGCCGGCCACCACCATTATATCGACGGCGGCCTCGTCGCCGAGGTCGAGGGCGACACCGTCCGCCTGTCCGCCAACGCCGATGTCGCGGTGACCTTCGAAACCGAAGAGGACGGCAGCGCGATCTGATGCCGTGCGGCGCGCGGCCTGGCTGCGCGCCGCCACCCGTTCCGCCGGATGCCGACCGAACGCTCCGCATCCGGCGGCAACGCCGGGCGTCACGCCCCCAGCAGCCATGCCATCAACGCGCCGCCGATGCCGGCGATGCCGCCGAACCAGAGCGCATTCGTCTTGAACGGGCGATGCGCGCCGAACGGTTCGTTGATCGGGTCCTTGCCCCCGCTCGCCAGTATCTTGCGACGACGCGCCTCGAACGCCTCGACCTGCTTTGGCTGCGCGTACATCCATGCCAATACCGGGCCAAGGATTACGGCGAACACAAAGAACAGCAGGATCGGCATCGGTAGCTCCTCTTGGTCGATCGTGGTTCGGAAGGTCGGTGGCATCCTGTACCGCCACGCCGTCAGACGGGGCGGCTGTGCCGCCCCGCTGTCCGCCGTGGCGAGTGTTCGATTTGCTCACGCAAATCGAAGCCGCCCGCTTATTGACAGGCCAGGCACTCGTCATAATCCGTGCTCTCGCCCAGATCGAACTTGGCCAGCTCCGACGTATTGTCCGCCTCGACCCCGCCGGCGAACCCCGCGCGCTGCACCGACTTCGACCGCAGGTAATAGAGCGATTTGATGCCCAGCTCCCACGCACGATAGTGGAGCATCAGCAGGTCCCACTTCTCGACATCGGCGGGGATGAACAGGTTCAGCGACTGCGCCTGATCGATGAACGGTGCACGGTCGCCTGCCAGCTCGAGCAGCCAGCGCTGGTCGATCTCGAAGCTGGTCTTGTACGTGTCCTTCTCTTCTTGGCTGAGGAAGTCGAGATGCTGGACCGATCCGCCGCGCTCGAGGATCGAGTTCCACACCGCGTCGCTGTTCTTCGACTTCGCGATCAGCAGCTTTTCGAGATAGGGGTTCTTGACCGACCACGAACCCGACAGCGTCTTGTGGGTATAGATGTTGGCGGGGATCGGTTCGATGCACGCGCTCGTCCCGCCGCAGATGATGCTGATCGACGCGGTCGGCGCGATCGCCATCTTGCAGCTGAACCGCTCCATCACGCCCATGTCGGCCGCGTCGGGGCAGGGGCCACGCTCGTTGGCGAGGTGCATCGACGCCTCGTTCACCTGCGCATTGACGTGGCGGAAGATCTTCAGATTCCACGCCTTCGCCATCGCCCCTTCGAACGGCAGCCCGCGCGCCTGCAGGAACGAGTGGAAGCCCATCACGCCCAGCCCGACCGACCGCTCGCGGCTCGCCGAATAGCGCGCGCGGGCCATTTCGTCGGGCGCACGCTCGATATAGTCGGTCAGGACGTTATCGAGGAAGCGCATCACGTCCTCGATGAAGCGCTTGTCGCCGTTCCATTCGTCCCAGGTTTCGAGGTTCAGCGACGACAGGCAGCACACCGCGGTGCGGTCGTTGCCGAGGTGATCCTTGCCGGTCGGCAGCGTGATCTCGCTGCACAGGTTCGACGTGGAGACCTTCAGGCCCAGATCGCGGTGGTGCTTCGGCATCGTGTTGTTCACATGGTCGCTGAACACGATGTACGGCTCGCCGGTCGCCAGGCGGGTCTCGACCAGCTTCTGGAACAGCGAACGCGCATCGACCTTGCCACGGACCGACCCGTCCTTGGGGCTTTTCAGCTCCCATTCGGCACCGTCGCGCACCGCTTCCATGAACGCGTCGGGGATCAGCACGCCATGGTGCAGGTTCAGCGCCTTGCGGTTGAAGTCGCCGCTGGGCTTACGGATTTCGAGGAACTCCTCGATCTCCGGATGGCTGATGTCGAGATAGCAGGCCGCCGACCCACGCCGTAGCGACCCCTGCGAAATGGCGAGCGTCAGCGAATCCATCACGCGGACGAACGGGATGATGCCGCTGGTCTTGCCGTTCAGCCCGACCGGCTCACCGATGCCACGCACGCTGCCCCAATAGGTGCCGATGCCGCCGCCGCGCGACGCCAGCCACACATTCTCGTTCCACGTCTCGACAATGCCTTCCAGGCTGTCGGGGACCGAGTTCAGATAGCAGCTGATCGGCAGGCCGCGCCCGGTGCCGCCGTTCGACAGGACCGGCGTGGCGGGCATGAACCAAAGCTTCGAGATATAGTCGTACAGCCGCTGGGCATGCTCGGCATCATCGGCATAGGCCGACGCCACGCGCACGAACAGGTCCTGGTACGATTCGCCGGGCAGCAGGTAGCGGTCCTTCAGCGTATCCTTGCCGAAATCGGTCAGCAGCGCGTCGCGCGAATGATCGACCTCGACCGCGTGGAGCAGCGCGTCGACCGTGCGGCTGTTGCGCTCGGGGGCCGGGGCGGCGGGTGCCGGATCGGCGAATTGCAGTTCGTTCATCTGGGCGTCCTGACTATCCTGAAAGGTCATCGTCCCGCTTTCCTGTGTTCGGCCGGGGCGTCATGTCGCCCCCAAAAATCGGCTTGTCGCTGGTCCGAACGGCACCCGGCAACGCGAAAGTAGCGTCACCGGCTCCGGTCGACTGAATACCATGTGTAGCGGTTGTCCCGCCATGGGCACTACTAATTGTAGGAAATTGGCGGACGCGCAAGCGGCTAAATTTTTACGGTCGGCGCGGAACCGGGGCTTGGCCGAACGCCGTCATGCCGCGACGCGCGGACCTCTGCCGCTTCCCCGAAATGCAAGTGGCAAATGGGGCATGCACGCTATTTTTTCGATGCGACATGGCGTGCAAAGCCGGACCGCTGGTGATGCCGGGGATGACGCCGTGCCACGAGTCGGCTGGACGCTCCGGGCCATGTCACCGAAGAGGGCGCGGCGCCATCAGCCACCGGCGGGTCCGCTCCCCCAAGCGGTGCGGTCAACCAGGCAAGCGGAGCCGTCTCGCCACGCGCGCCTGCCAAGCCAGCAGCAGCGGCACGACGATCAGCTCGATGCACAGCCCGACCGCATGGCCCGTCGATGGCGGGCCAAGGATGACGAGCGACCAGAGCCGTGCCAGCCCACCCAGCACGACCATCATCCCCAACAGCCGGAACCGTGCCGTCTTGCGCTCGATGCCGGGCACGCAGCTGGCGAAGGCGATCCCCATGCCGAGGAACAGGCCGGACAGGTATCGGAAATGGCTATCCAGATCGGTGGCGGGTGCCGGTTGCAGCCATGCGGCACCAAGCAGGATGCCGGTCAGCGACGCGCCGAACGGCACGATGCATACCAGCGCGACCGCCGCCTGCAACAGCGTGCGCTCACGCGCCGGCGTCACGTCCGCTCGCGCTCCAGCAGTTCGGCGCGCACCCGGATCGCATGGACCGACAGGCGCACTTCGAACAGGAACCACACCAGTCCGCCGATCAGCAGCACCATCGACAGGACGAAACTGATCGCCACCGCCTTGCCGAGGCCGAGGTCGAGCAGTTCGGCGATGAACAGCATCGCGACCACGGTACAGTTGGCGACCGCCGACAGCACGACCAGGAACACCGCATTGTTGATGATGCGGATCCGCCGGTCGAGCAGGCGCAGTTCGAACACGTGGCGGGCATGTTCGGGGCCGGTCGAGCTAGGATGCAGCTTTTCGAGGTCGCGCGCCCGGTCGACGATCCGCGCCAGGCGCCCGACCATGACGTTCAGGATCGCGCCGATCCCGGCGAGCAGGAAGACCGGCGCGATGGCGGTCTGGATCGTCTTGGCGACGGTCGACAGGACGGGTTCGAATTCCACCGGGGCGGTATGCCTCGCCCCTCCGATGGCGGCAAGGCCGCGAGATCCGCACTATGGTCCAAAATGCGCGCAGGTTACGGCTACCGGATCGTAAGAGGTTCGTGGCATTGCCCTTTCCATGCTGTTGCCCGCCACCGCCAATGCCCCGAACACCCGCGTCGCCGACGGTATCGCCGAAGCGGTCGACACGGTCGCCGCCCAGGCCGCCGAAACCCACCGCTTCCTGCGCCGGCAATGGTATGTCGCGGCAGTCGAAAGCTATGGCGGCGATGCCCGCACGCTGGTGGTCGAACGCGACGGCCGCCCGGTCATCGCGCTGCCGCTGGTCGGGCTGGGCCCGAAGCCGGTCGGACTGGGACAGGTTCCGGGCTGCTACTGGCCGTTTCGCAGCGGCCCGGTCGCGGCCGATGCGGACGCCGCCGACTTCGCCGCGCTGCTGGACGGGGCACGGCGGGCGACGCGCGGCTTCCGGCTCGGCCCGGTCTATGACGACGATCCCCTGCTCGCCGGATTGCAGGATGCCGCCGCGGCGAAGGGCTGGCGCGCCCTGCCGCGCTTCATCGCCGACAGCTATCTGCTCGACATGGCGGCACAGCAGGCGGACGGTGCGTGGCCACGCAATTCGACGCTGCGCAAGAACCGGTTCAACGAAAAGCATCTGGCGTCGCACGGCACGCCGGACTGGTCCTTCATCTCCGGCGCGGACTGGACGCTCGACGCCTTCGATGCCCTCGCCGCCGTCGAAGATGCGAGCTGGATCGCGACGCGCACCGATGGCCGGGATGCGAAGTTCACCACCGGTGGGCATGGCCGGTTCTGGCGGCGGCTGGTCGCCGATCCGGTCTTGGCCGACATGCTCTGGGCGGCGCTGCTGCGCATCGACGGCGAACCCGTGGCATTCTCGTTCGACCTCAATGCCGGCACGCTGAAATATGCGATCGCCAACAGCTATGACACCCGCGTCGCCAAGCACTCGCCCGGACGGCTGCTCTATTACCGCAACCTCGTCCGCGCGCTGGCCGACGGCATCACCCGGGTGGACTGGGGCGCGGGCGACAGCGGGTACAAGCGGACCATCGGTGCCGATCGCGGCCCGGCGATCCGCGACTGGCTCTTCCTGCCCCCCGGCCTGCCGGCACTGCTCGGGCGGCTGTTCGCCCGGCGCTGGGCGGGCAGCGGGCACCGGACAGTCGCCGATGCGGAGGGCGAGGGCGACGGTTGACGCCGCCGTCCGTCCGGCATCGCATGGGGCCGCTCCGCATCGACCCCCGCTGCGATCCTGAGTAGCATTGCGCATGACCGGCGAATCAGGACCATCCGACGCCATCACGCCCCGGCCGCACGCCGGGGCGGTCCCCGCCGTTCGACCGCTCCATGCGCTGCGGATGGTTCCGCGCATCCTCGGCTATGGCCTGCTGATCTACTTCCTCGCGGTCGTGATGCTGTGCGGCGGGCAATGGTTCGGCGGCACCGAACTGATGTGGGTGGCGAATCCGATCGCGGTCGCGATATTGATCCGCTATTCCCGGCGGCATTGGCCTTTGCTGCTGGCCGTCACCGGCGTGGCGCTGGTGACTGCCAATGCGTGCCATTATTCCGACACGGCCTCGATCATGGGCTATGGCGCGATCGACCTGATCGGTATCACCGCCGTCGCATCGGCGATACGCGTGGCCCATCCCGATCCGCGCCTGTTGCGCGGTTATGTCACCATCGTCCTGATCGCGCTGGCCGGCGCGGTCCTGGTCACAGCGCTGTTCGTGCATTTCCGGCTGCTCCTGTCCGGCGCCGTCGAGACCCGCGACGTGATCCGCTGGTTCGCGGCCAATGCCATGGGGCTGATCGTGCTGCTGCCCGCGCTCAAGGCGACGCGACAGGGGCTGTCGGAGGAGATCGGCATCCTGTCGTTGCCGATCGTGCTGGTAATGGCGGTCACCATCGGGCTCGCCGGGCTGTTGTTCACCGTCAACACCTATCCGGTGCTGTTCCTGCTGCTGCCCTGTGGTGTGTTCGCGGCGCTGCTGTATCGCTTTGCCGGCGCGGCGGCATCGACCATCGCGATCAGCAGTATCGCGATCGTCTGCACGTTGCAGGGGGTCGGGCCGATCGCCCGGCTGCTGGTGCCCGCACCGGACCGCATCCTCTATCTTCAGCTCTTCATCGCCGCGTTTACCCTGACCGCCTTTCCCGTCGCCGCGCTGGTGTACGAACAATGGCTCGCGCTCACCGAAATCCGCGAGAATGAACGGCATCTGCGGCTGCTGGCCGATCATTCGACCGACCTGATCATCCGCCTGGGGCCGGATGGCCTGCGCCGTTACGCGTCGTCGGGGTCGCAACAGCTGCTCGGCTACCCGCCCGATCAACTGCTGGGGCAGAGCCCGTTCCAGCTGATCCACCCGGACGACCGCGACCGGGTGCAGCGGGCGCTGGAGGGACTGAAACCGGCCGGGCCCAGCGTCGTCGTCCGCTATCGCATGCTGCATCGCGACGGCCATTATCTGTGGCTGGAAGGCGCGTTCCGGATGGTCGGCGACGATCCCGCGCGTGCCGAGGTGATCGGCTCGATCCGCGACATTGCCGAGCGCCGCGCGGCCGAGGGCGGGGCCGTCACCTCGTTCGATGAGCTGGAGGAACAGCAGCGCTTGCTCGCGATGGCGGAAAGTGCCGCCGGGATCGGCCATTGGCGGCTGAACCTCGCCGACTGGCGCCTGTTCTGGTCGCCCGAGGTCTTTCGCATCCACGGGCTGGACGGGCCGCCGGAGCCCGGCATCGCCAGCGCGATCCACCATTATCATCCCGACGACCGGGTGAAGGTACGCAGCCGCATCGGCATGGCGATCGGGCAGGGCGGTTCGTTCGAATTCGATGCCCGCATCGTCCGGGCGGACGGGGAGATTCGCTGGGTCCGGTCGCGTGGCCAAGCCGAAACCGCGCCGGGTGCGGGGATCGTCGGGCTGTTCGGCGTGTTCCAGGACATTACCGAACATGTCGCGGCGATCACCGACCTGCGCGCCGCGCGCGAGGAGGCGGAGCGGGCGCTGGCCGCGAAGGAAACCTTCACCGCTACGATCAGCCATGAAATCCGGACGCCGCTGACCTCGATCCTCGCCGCGGTCCAGCTGCTGCGCGACACGCCGGATCGCACCGAACGGATGCGGCATCTCGATTCGCTGGAAACCGCCGGACGCTCGCTGTCGGCGATCGTCGACGACGTGCTGACCTTCTCCAAGCTGGAGGGCGGGCATGGCAGTCCGGAGGCGATCGCCTTCGAACCCCGTCAGCTGTTGCAGACCGTCGCCGAACTCTTCGCGGCCGAAGCGCGCCGACATGCCCTCTCGATCGAGCTGGACGCTGCCCCCGGCCGGGTGATCGGCGATCCGGCGCGATTGCAGCGGGTGTTGACCAATCTGGTCGGCAATGCCGTGAAGTTCACGCGCACCGGAACGATCGCCATTTCCGCCACGCGCGAGGGCGGGGACCGCTGGCGGTTCCAGGTCACCGATACCGGGGTCGGCATCCGCGGCGACCGCCTCGACGCGATCTTCGAACCGTTCGTACAGGCCGATGCGTCGACGACGCGCAGCTATGGCGGCACCGGGCTCGGCCTCAGCATCAGCCGGATGCTGGTCGAATCGATGCAGGGCGCGATTCAGGTCGCCAGCGCGCCGGGCGCCGGATCACGCTTCTGGTTCGACATTCCGCTGCCCCCGGCAACGGCGACGACGGACGATGCGGACCGCGCGTCGATCGACGGCGGCGCGTCGTCGGTGCCGGCGGCCACCAATGCGATGACGGTGCTGGTCGTCGAGGACAATGACATCAACCGCTATCTGCTGGCCGAAATCGTCCGGCGACTGGGGCACCATGTCGTCTCGGTCGAAAACGGCGCGCGCGCGGTCGAATATGTCACCGCGCCGGTCGGCAATCCGGTGGACCTGGTGCTGATGGACGTGCAGATGCCGGTAATGGACGGGCTGGCCGCGACGCGTGCGATGCGGGCATGGGGCGGGGCGGGGGCCACCGTCCCGATCCATGCGATCACCGCCGACCTGTCGACCGAACGCCGCGCCGACATTGCGCAGGCGGGCATGAACGGCGTGCTGACCAAGCCGGTCGACATGGCGCAGCTCAGCACCTTGCTCAATCACCGGGCCGCCGCGCCCGGCCGACCGTCGGCCGGGACACCCGATGCCCGCCCGATCGATCCGCAGCGTATCCGCGCGCTGACCGACGTGCTGGGCGCGGAACAGCGCAACACGTTGCTGTCGTTGCTGATCGAGGATGCCCGCCGCGTACCGGACCGGTTGCGCACGTTGCTCGCCCATGGCCGCAACAACCTTGCCCGGCGGGAGGCGCATGCCTTTCAGGGGGCAGCGGCCAGCATGGGGGCGGCGCCGCTGATCGCCGCGCTGGCGGAGATCGAGAAGATCGACGACGATGCTACGGTCGATCCGCGGCTGATGGAACGGATCGACGATTGCGCGCGCGACGTGATCAACGCCGCCCGCGCCGCCATGGAGGAGGCGGCCTGAACGGATCAGTTCTCCGCGTCGAACGCCTGTAGCGCCAGTACCGCCTGCGTCCGGTTGCTGACGCCCAGTTTGCGAAAGATCGCCGACAGGTGCGATTTCACCGTCGGTTCGGCCAGTTGCAGGTCATAGGCGATCTGCTTGTTCTGATGCCCGTTCACGATCGCGCGGAGCACGCGAAGCTGCGCGATCGAAAGGGTGCCGACACGTTCGGCCAGGTCGACGCGGTGGTCGCTGAGCGACGTCTCCGCAATGCCCTCCGGCAGCCAGCTCTGCCCGTCCAGCAACGCGCGGATCGCGCCGACCATCTGGTCGATCGACGAGGATTTCGGAATGAAACCCTTCGCACCCAGCGCCTGTGCCTGGGCGACGACGGCCGGCTCCTCGCGACCGGAAACGATGGCGATGGTCGCCGCCGGCCGGATCGCGCGCAACACCGCCAGACCGGCGAACCCCTGTACGTCGGGCAGCATCAGGTCGAGCAGGATCAGGTCGTAATCGGTCCGCCGAACCTGTTCCTCGGCTTCCGCCAGGGTCGTCACGCAGTCCTTGGTGATCCCCGGATCGACCGCCCGCGCCGCCATTCCCAACGCCGTCGCGCACATCGGATGATCGTCTGCGACCAGAATATGCGGCATTTACAATCCCTTGTCCGGGTGCTGGTCGACCAGCGATGGGCGTGACCCTACACTATTGCAACAGCCCCTAACAACGGCTTGCCGTAACGGCCGTACGCCGAATGCATTAGTTCGCAACCGGACGTCCTGCAAAATCTTCACGAAGTACCTGTTCGATCGGGCGATCGATGCCCCGCGTCAGTGCTGCCGGGACGGTCACCGCAAATCCCCGATCGACCAATCCGTCGATCGCCCAGCGCACGCAATAGTCCGCCGCAACGCCGACGACGATCGCCTGCCCGACGCCTTGGTCGCGCAGATCGGCGAAGAATGTGTCGCGCGGGACGGGAGGCAGTTCGTTCCTCGGATCGTGCAGCATCAGCCCGTCTTCGGCCCACATGTCGAACACGCCCTTTTCCAGCGTCCGGCAGGGGATCGTCGCCGGCACCGCCAGCGGGTCGAGCAGGTTGCGCCACCCCGGTGTGCCCTTGACGCAGTGGATCGGGAACAGCTTCGCTTCCGGACTGTCGGGATAGGTTTCCGCATAATGCGTGTCGAAGGTGAAGATGATCGCCGCCGTATCCGCTTCGGTTCGTTGCGCAAGCCATCGGGCCAGCGGTGCGACGATCGCCTCTGCGCCGGGGACGGGCAGGGCGCCATCGGGCAGCATGAAATCGGCCTGGGTATCGACCACGATGATCAGATCACGCATCGGAACGGTCCTCCTGCCGCTTTACATATTCGCTAATCGGATATATGTAAAGCGGATGGAAGACGCGGGGTTCCTCGATCGCTATGATCCGGCGGACTATGATCGGCCATCGGTAGCGGTCGACTGCGTTGCGCTCGGGATGATCGACGGCACGTTGGGCGTCCTGCTGGCCCGGCGGGATCGTCCGCCCTTCGCCGGCGACTGGGCGCTTCCCGGGGGTTTCGTCGGCATCGACGAATCGCTGGAGGCGGCGGCCGGGCGGGTGCTGCACGACAAGGCCGGCTTGTCCGGCGGTTCGCCCGAACAGGTCCATTGCTTCGGCGCGGTCGATCGCGATCCCCGGATGCGGATCATCAGCATCGCCTACCGTGTCCTGCTCGATCCCGCGCGGATGGCGGCAGTGCGGCTTCGCGACGATCAATGCTGGGCGCCGCTCGATCCGGCGGGGCGGCGGGACGTGCGGCTGGCGTTCGACCATGATCGCATCGTCGCGCTGACGCTGGATCGGTTGCGGGCCACGATCGACGACGCCGCCTTTGCCCTGCTGCCCGAACGCTTCACCCTGCGCGAGTTGCAGGCGGTCCACGAAGCGGTGCTCGGCCGCCCCCTCAACAAGCCCGCCTTCCGCCGCCGCATGCTGGAACGCGGCGTGCTCCACCCGACCGGAACGTTCGAAACGGGACGGGCCTTCCGCCCCGCCGAGTTGTATATCCACATCCCAAAAGGCCCCCCATGGTAATGACCGACATCGCGACCCGGGTATGGAACCATGGCTGGCGGCTCGACCCGGTCGTGCGCAGCCTGCTCGACACCGATTTCTACAAGCTGCTGATGGTGCAGATGATCCGCGAGGTGCATCCGGACGTCCGCGCGACCTTTGCCGTGATCAATCGCAGCAAGTCGGTGCGGTTGGCCGAGGTCATCGACGAAGGCGAACTCCGCGCGCAGCTGGACCATGCCCGTACGGTCGGTTTTTCCAAGCAGGAACTGATCTGGCTGGCGGGTAACAGCTTCTACGGCGTCGAGCGGATGTTCGCGCCGGGTTTCATCGACTGGCTCAGCCGGTTTCGGCTGCCCGACTATGAGCTGTCGGTGCGCGATGGCCAGTATGAACTGCATTTCGACGGTCCCTGGGCCGAAACGTCGCTGTGGGAGATTCCGGCGCTTGCCATCCTGAACGAACTCCGCGCGCGGGCGGCGCTGCGCGACCATGGCCGGTTCGCGCTGGACGTGACCTATGCCCGGGCGAAGGCGCGATTGTGGGACAAGGTCGAGCGGCTGCGCACGCTGCCCGATCTGGTCCTGTCGGACTTCGGCACCCGCCGGCGCCACGGCTTCCTGTGGCAGCGCTGGTGCGTCGAGGCGTTGCAGGAGGGGCTGGGCAGCCGGTTCGTCGGCACCTCCAACGTGCTGCTGGCGATGCAGGCGGGGGTCGAGGCGATCGGCACCAATGCGCACGAACTGCCGATGGTGGAGGCGGCGCTGTCCGACGACGATGCGGGGATCGCCGCCGCGCCCTACCGTGTGCTGGAGGAATGGCGACGGCATTATGGCGGCAACCTGCTGATCGCCTTGCCCGATGCGTTCGGGACGACCGCGTTCCTGCGCAACGCGCCACACTGGCTGGCGGACTGGACCGGCTTCCGCCCCGACAGCATGCCACCGATCGAGGGGGGCGAACAGATATTGCGCTGGTGGCAGGAACAGGGCGTCGATCCCCGGTCCAAGCTGCTGATCTTTTCCGACGGGATGGACGTCGACAGCATCCTGAAGACCTATCAACATTTTCACGGACGCGTGCGCATGAGCTTCGGCTGGGGCACCAACCTCACCAACGATTTCCGCGGCTGCGACCCGTTGGGGGGCGAGGGGCTGGAGCCGATCTCGCTGGTATGCAAGGTCATCAGCGCCAATGGGCGTCCGGCGGTCAAGCTGTCGGACAATCCGGCCAAGGCGACCGGCGATCCGTCAGATATCGCCCGTTACCTCCGCATCTTTGGCGAGGGCGGCCGGGTGGCGAGCCCCGTCGCGGTATAGCGGGGGGAACGTCCCGCGCGTCCCGGGCATTGAGGGAACGAGGAGAGCGACGATGCCCGATCCCAAGACCCCGACCGATGGCGATGCCAACCTGTCGGTCGATCACCAGCGCGACGGCGACGCCCGCCGCCCGAGCGACACGCTGGACCGCGAGCAACCGCACACGCCCGCCGAAGACGACCCGCCGCGCAAGTCGGCGCTGACCTGAGCGGCGTCAGACCCGGACGTAGCGGAAATACCAGACTTCGTGGCCCTGCCGCCGGGCTTTGCGTTCGTAGCGGGTTTCCGGCCAGTCGGCGGGGCGGGTCAGGAAGTCGGCGGCGGTTTGTGCCTGCCACACGAAGTCGCGGCGCTGGTCCATGATCATCATCGCCCAGCGGCAATAGGTCGGGTCGTCGGTGCCGAGGCGGAACTCGCCGCCCGGCCGCAGCTTGCGTGCGATCAGGTCCATGGGCCCATGGTTCATCATGCGGCGCTTGGCATGGCGCGCCTTGGGCCAGGGATCGGGGTGGAGCAGATAGACGCGCTCGAGGCTGCCATCCGGGAAGCGTTCGATCACCTCCAGCGCGTCGCCCATGTGCAGGCGGACATTGGCGAGTTCGTCGTCGCGGATATGGTTCAGCGCGCCGACCACTCCGTTCAGGAACGGTTCGCAGCCGACAAAGCCGTGATGCGGGCGGGCACCGGCCTGTCCGGCGAGATGTTCGCCCGCGCCGAAGCCGATCTCCACCTCGACCGGGCGGTCGTCGCCGAACAGCACATGCGAATCGAGCGGTCCGGTATCGGGGACGGAGACCTGCGGCAGCAGTTCCTCGACCAGCGCGGCCTGGCCCTGGCGCAGCTTGTGGCCCTGACGACGGCCATAGAGGCGGCGAATGGTGGTGGGATCGTTCATCGCGGCGCTCCTACCCGCCCGGGCGGCGTGTCGACAAGGAGCTTCCGCGCGGGCCGGGGGTTGGAGGGCCATGGGCAAGAAGAAGAAAGCCAAGCGCGGGGCGAAGCAACTGGTCGATGCCGATATCGACCTCGGCCATGGCGTGGCCGCCGAGCTGCGGCATCATCCGGTGGTCAAGGTCGCCGGCACGCTGAGCGAGGTGGCCGACCAGCCGCCGATGGTCGCGATCAACCTGACCACCATCGCCGCCGGGCTGATCGCGCAGGACGCCCGGCTGACGCGGACGGGCATACGGATGCTGATGGCGCATGGGCTGGCGACGCTGGCCAAATCGGCGATCAAGCATAATGTCGACCGGGCGCGACCCAAATTGTTCGCCAGTCGCGAGGCACATCGGCCGAAGCCCGGCGACCATGACGAAGGCCCGCACAATTCCTTTCCGTCCGGCCATACCGCCGGGGCGGTCGCGGTGGCGCGGGCGGTGGCGCGGGAATATCCGCAGGCGGCGGTGCCGGTCCATGCCGCCGCTGCAACCATCGCCGCGATCCAGGTGCCGCGGGGCACGCATTTCCCGATCGATGTGGTGGCCGGGGCGGTCATCGGCTGGGCGGCGGAGGCGATCGTCGCGCGGGTGATGCCGGAGGCTGGAAGTTGACGAAGGTTGCGGGGCGTCGAATTTTTGTCAGCCTATATTTTGTTTTCTTACAGTGGGTTGGTCGTAACTTTCTGCGCCGAAGTTGGCACTTCGCTCCCGGCGTGACGCGAGAAGCGGGACCCCGGATCAAGTCCGGGGTGACGTAGGGGAGCCGACGATGTCAAAGGGCATCGGCGAGCATGGCAGCGCCGTCCGGTGTAGGAAAGCGCTTCGCCCTATTTGAACACGTCGGGGTTCACCGCGACGTCGCGCTTCTTGCCCCAGGTCGTCGTCCTCGCAAGGAAGGGCCGGTCGAGCACGCCGATCAGCGTTTCGGGCGAAGGCAGGCCGGTCATCGGCGTGTGGGTCGCGACCGATCCGGGTTCATAGCCGGCGACCGACCATTGGCGGACCTGCTTGCCCTCCGCCTGTCCCAGTTCGCGCGCGATCACATCGGGTTGGACCGCAATGCCGCGTCCGCTGTCGCTGATCGCGAGCAGATAGCCCTCCGGTTCGGCATTTTCGCGATAGGCCGCGCCGAACGGGGCGGGGGCCGGATCGCGGCACCAGAGCGGCGCTGTGGCGGGCGGCGTGCCCTTGCCGTCCGCCGCCGCCGCGATCAGGCCGCCGGTGAGCGCGGCGGATTGAATCGCCTTGGGATCGGTCACCGCGGTTGCGGCGGCATCGAAGACGAGCGGGGTGGCGCACGCCGCGACGGGCGCGGCGGCGGGCGCGGCGGGGATCGTCCGCGGCCATGCGAGCGCGCCGAGGATCGCCGGGATGCGCGCCGCGACCGCCGCACCGTCCATCTTGCTGGAACTGTAGCGCACCTTCACCAGCCATTCGCCGACCGGCAGGATGGCAAGCGCGGTGCCGCGATAGGGCGGCTTGTTCAACGTCCAGCCGGCCATCAGGCCGCTGGCGGTCGACTGGCCCGGCGGCGTGAAGGCGGTGGGCACGACCGGCGCGACGTTGCCGAACAATTCGCGGCGCTGTTCGACCGAGGCGCGGGCGCGGTCGAACCACACCGGCACGCTGCCGGTGAGCGAGCGATAGACATAGACGGTAATCATGTCCTCGCCATTTTCATATTTGGCGAACACGTCGAGTTCCTGATCGCCGAATTGCCGGACGCCGACGCGGGCGATGCCGTCCAGCTGGGCGGGGGTCGTGATGCCGCTATGCTTGAAGCGATAGGGCTTGCCCGGCTTCGCGCTGATCGCCGTGCCGCTTTGTTGCGCGGCGACCGGTGTCGCGACCATCATCCCCGCTGCCAGCGCAGCCATCCATATCCGCATGTCATCCCCTCTTGAGCGGCCGTTCGTCGGGCCGTCTGTCGTGGGCGAACCTTTCCTACTTTTGGGTGGGATGTCGAGGCGGTTGTGGCGTTGGAGCGGCTTTCGCGCCGGCGCGCGCGGGGATGGAGAAGCGGGACCCCGGGTCAAGCCCGGGGTGACGGGTAGGTGGTTGCGAACTAGGCGGCGGGCTTCGGTGCTCGTCCCGCCTTGGTGGCGGGTGAGGGGATGAGCACGGCCGGAGCGCCGGGCTTGAGCGCAAACATGCGATTACCGCTGAGTGGCGTGATGACGAACAGCCGCCGTTGATACGCCTCCACGACGAAGCTGTGCGCTTCGTTGGGGAGCGGCGCGGTGAGGGTGGATACGACGCCACCGACGACGCGCTGCTTCGCGGAGGGCGGGGGCAGCGTCATGCAGCCCTTTGAGAAGGCATAGGGCGCGCCGGCACGGCCGTCGGGTGCGACATCGACGCGGTAATGGCCGCCGATCGGCATGTCGTCGGCCTTGGTCTGGGCGGACAGGAAATAGACTGCGGTCACGTCGCTGGCGGTGGCGGGTGGAACGACCACGGTGTTGAAGGCCGGGCCGCAGGGGCGCAGGGCGGCGGCGCCCATCGCCTTGGCCGCGCTGTCGCGGGCGGCGATCAGGCTGAGCTGCGACGGGGACAGGGCCGCCGCGTCGGCCGGGACGAGCTTCGCATCGGCGAGCTTTCCGCCGACCAGGCGCGCGGTGTAGAGCGCGCGGGGCGGTTGCGACCGGTCGTGGAAGGTCAGGATCGGTGCGGTCGCCGGCCCCTCGACGATCCAGCCGCCGAGCTTCTGCCGCCAGTCGGGCAGGCGCCGTTGCACATCGTCGGTGCCGAGCCATGCGACCCGATCATAGGCGGCGAGCAGGCGGCCGCGTTCGGTAGTGCGGTCCAGCGCCGCGCGTTCCTCCGCCGACAGGGTTTGGGCGGGCGCGGTCTGCGCCACGGCCGGCGCGGCCAGGATCATCGCCAAGAGTGCCGTCGCGGTTCGCATCCTGTCCTCCCATGCGGCGGTCATGAAAAAGGGAGGCCCGCCGTCGCCGGCGAACCTCCCCCTTTTTTCGAACCGTGTCGACCGGAAATCAGGCGGCGAGCGCGGCCTTCAGGTCGTCGACCAGATCGGTTTTTTCCCACGGGAACAGGTCGCCTTCGGGCTTGCGGCCGAAATGGCCGTAAGCGGCGGTCGGGCGATAGATCGGCTTGTTGAGGCCGAGATGCGTGCGGATGCCGCGCGGGGTCAGGCCGCCCAGCTTCTCGATGCCGGCGATCGCGGTTTCGATCGCGTCGTCGGCGACGGTGCCGGTGCCGTGCGTGTCGACATAGAGCGACAGCGGCTTCGACACGCCGATCGCATAGGCGAGCTGGATCGTGCAGCGCTTGGCGAGGCCGGCGGCGACGATGTTCTTCGCGAGGTAGCGGGTGATGTAGGCCGCCGAACGGTCGACCTTGGTCGGGTCCTTGCCGCTGAACGCGCCGCCGCCGTGCGGGGCGGCGCCGCCATAGGTGTCGACGATGATCTTGCGGCCGGTCAGGCCCGCATCACCGTCCGGGCCGCCGATTTCGAAGCTGCCGGTCGGGTTGATGTGGTATTCGGTCGCGTCCGACAGCAGGTCGGCGGGCAGCACGTCGGCGACGACCGACTTCACGTAATTGTGCAGCTCGGCTTCCTTGTCGCCATTGTCGTAGCCGGCGGCATGCTGGGTCGAGACGACGATCGCGGTCGCGGCGACCGGCTTGCCGTTTTCGAAGCGCAGCGTGACCTGGCTCTTGGCATCGGGTTCGAGGAACGGCGCGGCGCCCGAATGGCGGTCGGCGGCCATCTTCGCCAGAATCTTGTGGCTGTAATCCAGCGTCGCCGGCATGAGGTCGGGCGTTTCGTCGCAGGCGAAGCCGAACATGATGCCCTGGTCGCCGGCGCCCTCGTCCTTGTTGCCCGATGCGTCGACGCCCTGCGCGATATCCGCCGACTGCGCATGCAGGTTGTTTTCGAAGCGGAAGGTTTCCCAGTGGAAGCCCGACTGTTCATAGCCGATCTTCTTCACGGTTTCGC
Organism: Sphingomonas sp. ABOLH; assembly: GCF_003951715.1. NCBI lineage: Bacteria > Pseudomonadati > Pseudomonadota > Alphaproteobacteria > Sphingomonadales > Sphingomonadaceae > Sphingomonas > Sphingomonas sp. ABOLH. Next base: position 37,646 of record NZ_QQWV01000007.1, read on the forward strand.
GCACGGTGCGCTCGATCTCGGCTTCGGCACCCTCGGCCCACTGGTCGTTTTCGAACACGCCCTTGCAGCGGATTTCGCCGGCGAGGACGACGAGCTGGGTCGTGGTCAGCGTTTCGCAGGCGATGCGCGCTTCGGGGTCCTTCGACAGGAACAGGTCGACGATCGAGTCGGAAATCTGGTCCGCGACCTTGTCGGGATGGCCTTCGGAAACCGATTCCGAGGTGAAGAGATAATTGGAACGCATGGACTTCCTCTAGGCTAGAGGGAAAGCGCGCGGCCGTTGCCATGCCGCATATAAAGCTTTCCTTATGTCGGTGCCCTAGCGCGCGCGGCGGCGGATGGCAATCGCGAGGCCGCACAGCAAAACTATCGCCAGCAGCGCCATCCAGTTGCCGACCCGTGCGAACAGCGTGGGGGCGCGGGGGGCGGGCAGCGGCACTTCGATCGCGTCGGCGCGGCCCGCCGGGATGGTCGCGACCAGCGCGCCGCTGGCGTCGATCACCGCCGAGATGCCGGTGGGGGTGGCGCGCAGGATCGGCAGCCCTTCCTCGGTCGCGCGCAGGCGGGCTTGGGCGAGGTGCTGTGGCGGGCCCCAGGTGCCGAACCAGGCGTCGTTCGACGGATTGAACAGGAAGGCGGGACGATGGGCGCGGTCGACGACTTGGCCTGAAAAGATGATCTCGTAGCAGATCTGCATGCCGACCTGGCCGAAGCCGGGCAGGGTGAGGGTGGCGGGGCCGGGGCCGGGGGCGAAGTCGATGTCGCCCATGACGAGGCGCGAGAGCCCCAGCGGCTGCAGGATCGAGCGCATGGGGAGATACTCGCCGCCCGGCACCAGATGCGCCTTGTCGTAGCGACCGGCGATTCGGGTGTCGGGGGTGAGGGCGAACACCGAATTGCCCGCGCCGGTCAGCTGGCCGCGCGGGCCGAAGTTCAGTGCGGTACCGCCGACCAGCGCGACGTCGCGCGGGCCGAGGATGCTGGCGATGCGGGCGCGCAGCAGGGCGGGGGGCGCTTCGTACCATTCGGGCGGGTAGCCGTCCTCGAGATAATAGTTCACCGTGCCTTCGGGCCAGACGATCAGGCGCGGGGCGCGGCCGGGGGTGCCGGAGAGCTCGATCTGCCTTTCGAGCAGGCGCTGGTCGTAGCCGGGGCTGCGGACCGCTTCCTGCGGGAAGTTCGGCTGGACGACGCGGACGCGCGGGGCATCGGGGGTGGCGGCGATCCGGGCGGGGGTATCGCCCCGCCACAGGAACCAGCCCATCAGCAGCGCGAATACCGCCAGCACGCCGGTACGTCGGACGCGTGTCGGGGCGAGCAGGATCGTACCGCTGAGCAACACGGTCAGGCCCGACAGGGTGTAGGTACCGGTGATCGTCGCCAGCCCCCGCAGCGGGGTCGGGACCCAGATCACGCCGATCGGGTTCCACGCATAGCCGGTGAAGACGATGGCGCGCGCATATTCGGTCGCGATCCATGCCGCTGCGGCGATGGCGACATAGGCGAGGTCGGGGCGCCCGCTGCGCCGGCCCAGCTTCCACGCGATGCCGCCCGCCAGCATCGGGTAGATGGCGAGGTAGAGCGCGAGGCCGACGACCGCGACATAGCCGAGGGCCGGCGGCATCCGGTCCTGGAAGTCGAAGGCGTGCTGGATCCAGTTGTTGCCGATGGTGAAATGGGCGACGCCGAACAGCCAGGAGCGCCACAGCGCCGCCTTCAGCGTCGGCGCCTGATGGACGACCCACAGCCACAGCGCCAGCGCGGCGAGCGTGACCGGCCACCATTGGAGCGGCGCGAAACCAAGGGCCGAGGTCAGGCCGGCGAGCAGGGCGAGGAGAGCGGGCACGCGGGTGCATATCCGGCTTGCGGGGGGTGGGTGCAAGGGGGCGGTTCCATCGTGTTCCGTTTGGTTCGAGCCTGTCGAGAATGGGGTGCCCGGAACGCGGTGTTCTCGACGGACGCTTCTCGACAGGCTCGAAGCTGCTCGAACCGAACGGGATCGGGGTGGGGGCGGCAGAACTCAGCCTCGTTCGGTTCGAGCCTGTTGGGACCGGACTGCCCCGAACGGGGCGTTCTCGACAGACGCTTCTCGACAGGCTCGAAGCTGCTCGAACCGAACGGGATCGGGATGGGGGGCGCCAGAACTCAGCCTCGTTCAGTTCGAGCCTGTTGGGACCGGACTTCCCCGAGCGCGGCGTTCTCGATGGACGCTTCTCGACAGGCTCGAAGCTGCTCGAACCGAACGGGATCGGGGTGGGGGGGCGCCAGAACTCAGCCCCGTTCGGTTCGAGCTTGTCGAGAACCACGCGCCATCGGCGGGCTTAGCTGCTATCCCGAGCCCATGACTGCCTATGCCTGGCTCGCCATCGCGATCGTCGCCGAAGTGATCGCCACCTCGACCATGCGTGCGACGCAGGGGTTTACCCGGATCGGGCCGTCGCTGGTGACGGTCGCGGGCTATGCGGTGGCGTTCTACTGCCTGTCGCTGGCGCTCCGGACCATGCCGACGGGGATCGCCTATGCGATCTGGTCGGGGGTCGGGATCGTGCTGGTCGCGGGCATCGCCTGGGGCTGGCAGGGGCAGCGGCTGGACGTCCCGGCGATGCTCGGCATGGCGCTCATCATCGCGGGCGTGATCGTGATGAACCTGTTTTCCAAGAGCGTCGCGCACTAAATAAGGCGCGAAGAGGAGTTTCCATGAACCAACCGGTCGAAGTCGATATCCCCCACAAACTGGGTCGTGCGGGCGTGCGGCAGCGGATCGATGGCGGCATCGACAAGCTGGCGAACATGATCCCCGGCGGCGTGATGCACGACAAGCGCTGGGACGGCGACACGCTGCACTTCACGGTCAGCGGGATGGGGCAGACGGTCAAGGCACGTTGCGAGATGCACGACGCCCATGTCCATGCGGTGCTCGACCTGCCGCCGATGCTGGCCATGTTCGCGAACAAGATCAAGGAGAAGCTGGGCCGCGACGGGCCGGCGTTGTTGAAGTAGGTCCCTAACGCCACCGACGTCACCCCAGCCTGCGCTGGGGTGACGCCTGGGGAGAAGGGCGGCGTGCGGATCAGCGCGTCGCCAGCGGCTGGCTGACCCGCCAGATCACGTTGCCGACATCGTCGGCGACCAGCATCGCGCCGGTGCGGTCGGCGATGACGCCCACCGGGCGGCCGAACGCCTGCTTGCCATCGGCCGAGAGGAAGCCGGTGAGCAGATCGACCGGCTTCGCATCCTTCGCGGGGAAACCGCCATCGGCGGCGAAGGGCACGTACACGACCTTGTAGCCCGAGGGAGGCACGCGGTTCCACGATCCGTGCAGGCCGATCGCCGCGCCATTGGCGAAACGGTCGCCCAATCGCATGTCACCGGTAAAGGCGAGGCCGAGCGGCGCGACATGGGCGCCGAGCGCATAGTCGGGGCGGGCGACATACTGGCGCAGGTCGGGGCGCTGCGGCTGGACGCGGTCGTCGATATAACCGCCCCAATAATGCCACGGCCAACCATAGTTGCCGCCGAACTCCACCTTGGTCAGGTAATCGGGCGGCATGTCGGAGCCGAGCATGTCGCGTTCGTTGACGACCGCCCACAAATCCTTCGTCCGCGGTTCGAACGCCATGCCGTTCGCGTTGCGCAAGCCGGTGGCGTAGATGCGAAAGCTCTTCTTTTCCGGATCGACCTGCCAGATGGCGGCGCGGTTCTTTTCGATCTCCAGCCCGTTTTCGGCGATGTTGGAGGCCGAGCCGACGCTGACGTACAGCGACTCGCCATCGGGATCGGCGACGACGTTGCGCGCCCAGTGATTGCCGCCGCCGGGCAGGTCGACGATTTTTTCCGCATCCGCGGTGATCCGGGTCTGCCCGACGCGGAAGGGATAGCGGACCAGCGCGTCGGTGTTGGCGACGTACAGCCAGTCGCCGACCACCGCCATGCCGAAGGGCGAGTTCAGCCCGCTGAGCAATGTCGAGCGCCCCTCCGCCACGCCGTCGCCATTCGCGTCACGCAGCAGGGTGATGCGGTTGGCGGACGGGGCGCCGGCGCCGGCCTGTTTCATGAACAGGCGCATGAAGAAGCCGGTGATGCCGCCGCCCTCGCGCGGGGGGCTGTTGGTTTCGGCGACCAGCACATCGCCATTGGCGAGGCGGTAGAGCCAGCGCGGATGGTCGAGGCCCTTGGCGAACGCCTGGACCTGCAGGCCCGCCGGGGCGGTCGGGGTCTGGCCGTCCTGCCACCCGGTCGGTTCGGCGACGCGGACGGTGGGGATCGTCTGCTTGCGGACCTGCGACAGCTGCGGCACGCGGCCGGCGACGGCGTTTTCGCTCAGCTGTGCCCGGTCGGGGCGGGTGAGATAGAAGACCAGCCCGGCGACAAGGACCAGCAGGACGATTCCGAAACGGACGGCATGTTTGCGCATGGAGCGTGGATACAAGCGCGCCCCCGCGCGGCAAAGCGAAAAGGGCCGCCGATGCCAAGGGAGCAGCATCGGCGGCCCGTCGGATGCAGTAGGGAGGGCGCGACCATCGTCAGCGCCGCGTCCCGCGGCTCCATCCGATTCGTTATGCGGGGGATGTCCCCGCCTTAGGCCATGGTTTCAGCTGTAACCAGTGGCTTGTTACGTCAGGAACCGTACCCAAAGAATACGACCGTATCATGGCACCGGAACGCGTAGTTTCGCGCGATGTGATCGATTGCGGCGATCAGGCCGAAAGCGCCCGCGTCGTTGGCCCCGACGGCGAAAAAGCGGACCCCGGGTCAAGCCCGGGGTGACGGAAGGGGGGAAGGTCGGCGCAGGATGCGCGGCGGGCTATTCCTCGACCGCCGGCAACGGGGGGTGGAGGCGCAGGCGCAGGACGCGGCGGGTGTCGGCGGCGATGATCTCGATCCGCCATCCCGAGGGATGGTCGAGGCAGGTGCCCTGTTTCGGCACTTCGCCGGCGAGCACGAAGGCGAGGCCGCCCAGCGTCTCGACATCTTCCTCGACCTCGCCCAGGCGCGGGTCGATCAGTTCGGCGGCGTCTTCCAGCTCCGCCCGCGCATCGGCCTCCCACGCACCGCCGTCCAGCGGCACGAACAGGTCGGTCGGCGCCTCGTCATGCTCGTCCTCGATCGCGCCGACGATCTCCTCGACCAGATCCTCGATCGTGATGAGGCCGTCCGTGCCCGAATATTCGTCGAGCACGATGGCGAGATGGGTGCGGCTGGCCTGCATCTGCGCCAGCAGGTCGAGCGTGCCCATCGACTGCGGCACATAGAGCGGCTGCCGCAGCAGGCTGATCGCGGTCGGGGGAGGCTCCTCGCCCTTGGCAAGGATCGCGAACACGTCCTTTACGTGCACCATGCCGACGATGGTATCGAGCTTTTCGCGATAGACTGGCAGGCGGCTGTGTCCCGCTTCGGCGAACAGCTTCACGACATCGGCGAAGGGCGTGTTCTCCTCCAGCGCGACGATATCGGCGCGCGGCACGCCCATGTCGCCGGCATCGCGTTCGCCGAAATGCAGGATGTTGCGCAGCATCTTGCGCTCGATCGGCGACAGGTCGCCCGCGACCGGTGCATCGTTTTCGTCCTCATGCGCCGCGATCACTTCCTCGATCCGTTCGCGCAGCGTCTCGCTGGCGTCGGTGCCGAAGATCAGCGAGCGCAGCCCCCGCCATATGCCCCCTTCGGAGCTGCTACTGTCGCCGGGCGCGGTGCTGGTCGAAACGTCGGCCATGATGGTCGTGTCAGTCCTCTGTAACGGGATAGGGGTCGTGCAGGCCGAGTTCGGCGAGCGTGGAACGCTCGATCGCCTCCATGGCTTCCGCCTCGGCATCATTTTGATGGTCATGGCCTAGCAAATGCAGGCAGCCATGGACAATCAGATGCGTGGCATGATCGGCGACGGAAATGCCGCGTTCCTCCGCTTCGCCCACGCAGACGCCGTGGGCGAGCACGATATCGCCCAGCAGCACCTCGCCATCGTCGCTGTTCTGCGTGACGGTCGACAGCAGGTCGGGCTGGATCATCGGAAAGGACAGGACGTTGGTCGGCTTGTCCTTTTGCCGGTACTGCCGGTTGAGCGTGTGGACCTCGTCATCCGACGTCAGGCGGACCGCGATCTCGATCAACGCGGGATCGGTCAGCCATGCACCCTGCGGCGTCCGGCCAATGGCGGCGGTGGCGGCGCGGGTGGCGAGTGCCTCCCAGGCGATGTCCTGCGGCCAGTCGGCCTCTGCCTGCACGGCAATGTCGATCATCTCAGGTCGGTCCTTGCGAAATCGTCGCCCTTGTAGAGCAATTCGGCGTTGTTGGTACGGGCGCAGGCATAGGCGAAGCAATCGCCCATGTTGAGCTTCGCTTCGTGGCGACCCTTGCCGTAGCGATCATACGCGTCTAGCGCGGCCTTTGACTCTTCGGTGCCGATGTCAACTCGCCGTAATGCCGCCGCCGCGGCCGTGTCGCGTACCTCCTGACGCGCGCGCTCGATGGGGTAGCGATAGGACCGGCAGAGCGCCAGAACGGTTTCCCATTCGGTCATTGCGGACCAAATCGGATCGGCGTCATGCATTACCCGATCCATCATCGATCCGCCCTCCGGTTCGCCAGCGATCATCGCCACTAGTGCTGACGCATCAACGAACAGGGTCAACGACGTCTTCCTCTCCGGACAGCCAGTCGTAAAACGCCTTGTCCGCTTTCAGTCCGGTCGGAGGCGGAAGAGGATTTTTCTTGCGATATTCCCGCATCCATTCGTGCAGGTTCTGGCGGCGTGTCGCCTTGTCGAGATCATCCTCGACCCGGCGGATGGCATCGCGCACGGCCTGCGTTTTACTAGTACCAAGACGCTTGGCCACGCGCGCTACGGCTGCCGCGGTTTCAGGGTCCTTGATATACAGCGACGCCATGGCATCCTCCGAACGGTATATCCCGCAACCTAATGCGGGATATACTCCGCATCAAGCATCCTTGCCCTCATAGGCTTCGACGATGCGCCCGACGATCGGGTGGCGGACGACGTCGCCGGCGCCGAAGCGGGCGAAGGCGATGCCCTCGATCCCTTCCAGCCGGCGGGTGGCGTCGGCGAGGCCCGATGCCTGGACGCCGCCGGGCAGGTCGGTCTGGTTGGGATCGCCGCATACCACCATGCGGCTGTTCTGGCCGAAGCGGGTCAGGAACATCTTCATCTGCGCGGGCGTCGTATTCTGCGCTTCGTCGAGAATGACGAAGGCGTCGGCCAGCGTCCGGCCGCGCATGAAGGCGATCGGCGCGATTTCGATCTCGCCCGACAGGATGCGGCGTTCGACCTGTTCGGCGGGCAGGCAGTCGTTCAGCGCGTCGTAGAGCGGGCGGAGATAGGGGTCGACCTTTTCCTTCATGTCGCCCGGCAGGAAGCCCAGTTTCTCGCCCGCCTCGACCGCCGGGCGCGACAGGATCAGGCGCTGGACGCTGCCGGTGATGAGCTGGGCCACGGCCTGCGCGACGGCGATATAGGTCTTGCCGGTGCCCGCCGGCCCGAGAGCAAAGATGATGTCGTTGGACAGCAGCTGGTGCATGTAGCTGGCCTGCGCGACGGTGCGCGGCACGATCGTCTTCTTGCGCGTGCGGATCATGATCGACGGTGCGCCCTGGCCGCTTTCGGCGCGGAAGATGCCGTCGAGCGCGGGCTGCGACGACATGGCGATCACCGCATCGATCAGGCCGGGATCGACCTCTTCGCCGCGCAGGATGCGGCGGTGGAGTTCGTTCAGTACCTCACGCGCATGGGCCACGGCCTCGGCCGATCCCTCGATCCCGACCCGATCGCCGCGCGCGGTGATATAGACGCCCAGCCGTTCCTCCAGCGCCAGCAAATTGGCGTCGAATTCGCCGAACAGGCGGGAGAGGAGCTGCGGCTTGTCGAAGCTGATTTCGGCGCGGGCGCGCTGACCGGCTTGGGCGGGGACGGGCTTGCGGCTCATGCGATCCTTTCGCGAAAAGGCCGGCACGCAGGATGCGCCCGGCCAGGGAGAGCAGGAAGGTGGCGGAACTCGCGCATCGAGCCATCAACGCGCGAAGGCGGATCATTGGCCCAGAGACGGCGCGGTGCGACTGCATCGGCGCCAATGTGGCAGAGCGCGCGGCGGCGGGACAGCGATAAATGACGGGGGGAGCGCGGTTCGCCGCACATCCCCCCGACGGGCGTCAACCCAGCGTCGCCATGTCGATGACGAAGCGATATTTGACGTCGCTCTTCGCCATGCGGTCGAAGCCGGTTTCGATCTCCGCCATGTCGATGATCTCGATATCGGCGGTCAGGCCATGCTTGTTGCAGAAATCGAGCATCTCCTGCGTCTCGGCGATGCCGCCGATCAGCGAACCGGCGAGCGAGCGACGACCGAAGACGAGGTTGCCGACCGAGGGCGAGGGGTGCGGCGTTTCCGGTACGCCGACCAGGGTCATCGTGCCGTCGCGCTTGAGCAGGGCGAGGAACTGGTCGAGGTCGTGGGATGCGGCGACGGTGTTCAGGATGAAGTCGAAGCTGCCGGCATGCGCGCCCATCGCATCGGCGTCCTTCGACACGATCAGGTCCTTGGCACCCAGTCGGATCGCATCGTCGCGCTTGTTGGGCGAGGTGGAGAAGACATAGACCTCGGCGCCCATCGCCGCCGCGATCTTGACGCCCATATGGCCGAGACCGCCCAGGCCGACGATGCCGACCTTCTGCCCCGGACCGACGCCCCAATGCTTGAGCGGCGAATAGGTGGTGATGCCGGCGCACAGCAGTGGCGCGACGGCGGCGAGGTCGGCCTCGTCATGACGGATCTTCAGCACGAAGTCCTGGTCGACGACGATATGGTCGGAATAGCCGCCGAAGGTGTGGCCGCCCATGACCGGATCGGGACCGTTATAGGTTCCGACGAAGCCGGTGCCGGTGCAATATTGCTCCTCGCCGTCATGGCAGGACGGGCATTCGCCGCAACTGTCGACCATGCAGCCGACGCCGACCGTGTCGCCGACGACGAACCTGGTCACGTCGCTGCCGACGGCGGTCACCGTGCCGACGATCTCATGCCCCGGAACGCAGGGGTAGAGCGTGCCGGGCCATTCGCTGCGCGCGGTATGGAGGTCGCTGTGGCAGACGCCGCAATAGCGGATGTCGATCGCGACGTCGTTCGGCTGCGGATCGCGGCGTTCGAACGAGAAGGGGGCGAGCTTGCTGTCGGCCGACTGGGCGGCATAGCCCTTGGCAGGGGTCGTCATGATGCTGGTGTTTCCGTGAATGAGAGCATTCCGCCGCGTGCAATGCCGGCCCGGCGAATTGATTGCCGATATAGTATATCAAGTTGCTGATTTAAGTGGCGAAGCGTTCAGCCGACGCGACGTTCGCCATGTTCGAGCATCGCGGGGATCACCAGATCCTCTTCATCCGCCAGATGGCGCAGCAGCAGCCGGGTCAAGAGCGCGGCATGGTCGGCATGGGTGTCGACCACGCGAGCGTCGCGGTTCGGTTCGCTCAGGCTGGCGAGCAGGCCGCGCGCGCTGCCGAGCGTGGTTTCGAGCGCGTCGTGGATCGCGTGGTGATCGGCCTCCAGCAGGTCGAAACCGCGTTGCATGCGCGGGTCGAGCGCGCGGAACTTCGGGAAATAGACCGCATCCTCGATCCGGTGATGCCCGTCGAGGTGCCCCAGAAACTGGTTGAGCGCGGGCACGAAGCGGTGCGGAAACGCCTGGGCGTCGAGGCGGCCTTCGCGGAAATCGGCGATGATCCCCTCGACTGCGCCGCCTTCGGTCCGCAGCGACTGATGCACGTGCAGCCAGAAGTCGCACAGCTGCCCGAAATTGACGTGTTTCGCCCAGTCGCCGCGGGGATAGGCGGCGCGGAGATAGGCGATGTCGTCGGTGATGCCGTCGCGCGTCGCCAGCGCGTGGGCGTCGCTCACGCCGCCGCCCGCATCCGTTCGACGGCGGACAGCGACACCGGACCGGCGGCGACGATCTCCACCTCGACCATATCGCCGATGCGGGCGTCGGTGTCGAAATGGACCGATTGCAGCCAGGGCGACTTGCCGAGCATCTGTCCGGCGTGGCGGCCGGCGCGTTCGACCAGCACGGTGCAGGTGCGGCCGACCGCCGCGTCGTTGAACGCCTTCTGGTCGCGCAGCAGCGACGCCTGCAAGCGCTGCAGACGGTCGTCCATCACCTCCATCGGAACCTCGCCCGCCATGTCGGCGGCGGGGGTGCCGGGGCGGGGCGAGTATTTGAAACTGTACGCCTGCGCATAGCCGACCGCATCGACGAGGCGCAGCGTTTCCTGAAACTCCGCTTCGGTTTCGCCGGGGAAACCGACGATGAAGTCGCCCGATAGCGCGATGTCGGGCCGGGCGGCGCGGACACGGTCGAGCAGGCGCAGATAGCTGTCGGCGGTGTGGCTGCGGTTCATCGCCTTGAGCACCCGGTCGCTGCCCGCCTGTACCGGCAGGTGCAGGAACGGCATCAGTTTCTCGACGTCGCGGTGCGCGTCGATCAGGCCCTGCGTCATGTCGTTGGGATGGCTGGTGGTGTAGCGAATCCGCTCCAGCGCGGGCAGGCGGTCCAGCTCGCGGATCAGCGCGTCGAGGCCGCGACCATCGGTATCGGTCCAGGCGTTGACGTTCTGCCCCAGCAGCGTGATCTCGCGTGCGCCGCCATCGACCAGCGCCTTCGCCTCATCGATGATCCGGGCGAAGGAGCGGCTGATTTCTGCCCCCCGTGTGTAAGGCACGACGCAATAGGTGCAGAATTTGTCGCAGCCTTCCTGCACCGTCAGGAACGCCGACGGGCCGCTGCGGCGGCGGGCAGGCAAATGGCCGAATTTAGATTCGGCCGGCATGTCGGTGTCGAGCGCGGGCTTGCCCGCCGCCGCGTCCGCCACCAGCTTCGGCAGGTTGTGATAGGCCTGCGGGCCGACCACCACATCGACCTTCGCGCGGCGGACGATCTCCGCCCCTTCTGCCTGCGCGACGCAGCCGGCGATGGCGATCATCGGGTCGGACCCGTGTTTGCGCAGGCGACCAATGTCCGAATAGACCTTTTCGGTCGCCTTTTCGCGGATGTGGCAGGTGTTGAGCACGACCAGATCGGCGGCATTGGCGTCGTCGGTCGCGGTCATGCCCTCAGCCGCCATCAGCTCGGCCATGCGTTCGCCGTCATAGACGTTCATCTGGCAGCCGAACGATTTGACGTGGAAGGTTTTCGGGGTGGTCATCGGCGGGCCTTTACCGGATTTGGCGCGCGGTCGGAAGGGTTGCGCGTTTTGGTCGGTCGAAGAAGATTGGTTCACGCGAAGGCGCGAAGGCGCGAAGGCGCGAAGAGAAGAAGGAGTTAGATTTCGCGCAGAGGCGCGGAGGCGCAGAGAGGTTGCGCTTGCCGCGACAGCGGCACTCTATCTCCTGCGAGGCAGGAACGAGGCTTCGCCAGACAGACTGCAAGCGTCCGCTCCACAACCCCTCCGCGCCTCCGCGCGAACCAATTCTTCTTTGTGCCTTCGCGCCGTCGCGTGAAAACGGAAGAAGCGGGACCCCGGATCAAGTCCGGGGTGACGGGTGGATCAGGCGCGCTCCGCCATCACCTCGGCGATCAGGTCCTTGCGGCTGAGCTTGCCGATCATCGTCTTGGGCAGGGTCAGGCGGACGACGACTTCGTCCACCCGCTCATGCTTGCCGAGCTGCGGGTTGAGCCATGCCTTCAGCGCCTCGCCGGTCACCTCGGCATCCTCGGCCAACGTTACATAGGCGTGGGGGCTTTCGCCGCGATAGTCGTTGGGCAGGCCGACGACCAACGCCTCGCGGATCGCGGGGTGGTGGTAGAGGACGCGTTCGATCTCGCTCGGGAACACCTTGAACCCGCCGACCGCGATCATGTCCTTCAGCCGGTCGACGATGCGGATGAAGCCGTCTTCGTCGATCGTCCCGACATCGCCGGTGCGCAGCCATTTGGTGCCGTCGGCGTCGATGCAGAAGGTCGTGTCGTCGGCATCGGGGCGGTGCCAGTAGCCGCACATGATCTGCGGCCCCGCGACGACGATTTCACCCGGTTCACCATCCGGCGCAGCGCGCGTCGCGTCTTCCTTGTCGACCAGCCGCACGCGGGTATGGGCGATCGGCTGTCCGATGCTGCCCGCCTGTTGCGGCCCGGCATAGGGGTTGCAGGACACCACGCCCGAACTTTCGGACAAGCCATAACCTTCGACGAGCGTCGCCCTGGTCGCGGCTTCGAAGCGTTCCTTGAGTTCCGGTGGCATCGGCGCGCCGCCGGAAATACAGAAGCGCAGCGAGGAGAAATCGGTCTGCGGCAGGCGCGGATGGTCGAGCAGCGCGCGGTACATGGTCGGCACGCCCGGCAACGCGGTGGCGCGGGTGCGGGCGATCGCCGCCAGGACCTGGCCGGCGTCGAAGCGGGGGAGCATGACGATCTCGCCTCCGGTAACAACTGTCCGGTTGAGCACACAGGTGTTGGCGAAGACGTGGAACATCGGGAGCGCGCCGATGATGCGTTCGCCGGGCGTCGGGCCGTCGGGGTCGAGCCATGCGACCTGCCGCGCATTGGCCGACAGATTGGCATGGCTGAGCATCGCGCCCTTGGGACTGCCGGTCGTGCCGCCGGTGTACTGGATGAGCGCGAGATCGCGTTCCGGGTCGATGGTCGGCGTACCGCAGCCGCCGTCATTGGCGATCAGCGCGGAAAAGGCGGTAACTCGGCGGTCGTCGGGGCGCGGCGTCACTTCCTGCGACCGGAACCAGCGGTAGAAGAGCGACTTCGCCGGCGGCAGGGCGCCCGCGACCGACCCGACGATCAGCCGTTCGAGCGAGCTGGTCTCCAGCACCTTCAGCGCGGTCGGCAGCAGCGCGGACGCCGACAGGGTGAATAGCAGCTTCGTGCCCGAATCCTCGACCTGCGCCGCCAGCTCCTGCGCGGTGTAGAGCGGCGAGAAGTTCACGACGGTCGCGCCGAGTTTCAGGATGCCGTAATAGGCCGCGACATAATGCGGTACGTTGGGCAGGAACAGGCCGATGCGGTCGCCCGGACCATAGCCCATCGCCGCCAGACCGCAGGCGACGCGGTCGGCGCCGTTCTTCGTTTCGGCATAGCTGTAATGGCGGCCGAGAAAGTCGATCAGCGGAGCATCGCCGCGCTTTGCCGCCGATTCCTCGAACAGGGTCACCATCGACATGGGCGGGAGCGGCGTGTCCCAGGCGACGGGGTGGGCATAGCGGTCGAGGACGGGTGCGGCGCTGCTCATTTACATAGGTGTAAGCAAGCGTTGCGGAGGGTGCAAGCCAAGTTGCGTTACAAGTAATTGCTGTCAGGCAGCCAATGCCCGCCCGGCGCGGTCGCGGCCGGCAGCCTTGGCCTGGAACAATGCCTTGTCGGCCATGCGGTAGAGCCGCTTCCAGTCGTTTTCGTCGCCCAGCGGCCCGTGGCAGATGCCGATGCTGCTGGTGATGCGCAGGTCGAACGGCAGGCGTACCGCGCGCACGCTGGCGAGAATCACGTCGACATCGGGCAGCATCGATTCCTCGCCCAGCAGCGCGAATTCCTCGCCGCCCATGCGCGCGACCAGTACGCCGGGCAGGGCATGATAGCGCAGGGTACGGGCGAACAGGCGCAGCACCTCGTCGCCGCCGTCATGGCCGATCGTGTCGTTGACCTGTTTGAAATGGTCGATGTCGAACAGCATCAGCGTGCGGGGTCCATCGGACGGCACGGCGCGGGCGAGGAAGGCGCGGCGGTTGAGCAGCCCGGTCAGCGGATCGGTATCGGCCAGCTCGCGGCTGATCGCTTCCTGGCGGATCGCCTCGTCGCGTTCGTGGCTGAGCATCCGCATGCGGTATGCGATGGCGACGCCCGCCAGCAGCGTTTCGGCGGTCATCGCGACGATGGTCGAATTGTCGATCCAGAAGTTCCACGGCAGCGCGCCCAGATTGTAGAGGGCACGCATGACCAGCATCGCCAGCGGCGCGACCCAGCTGAGCGCGAACAGCGACAGATAGGCGCTGCGCCGCCGCCCCGCGCGGACCATGGCGAGCAGCACCACCACCGGTGACGCCAGCATCATCACCGAGAATATGCGGTCGAGGATCGGCATCAGCGGGGCGCCGATCGCCATCAGCACGACCGCCAGGCCGCAAAAGGCGAGTATGACGATCCGCATCGCGCGCAGCGGCCAGCCATCGAGCACCCGCGCTTCGAAGAAACAGGCGCAGAAGGTCAGCGCGGCGGCCATGCCGCCACACAGCATGACATAGCTGAACAGGATGCGCCGGTTGTTCGACATGTCCGGCAACAGCCACGCCATCGCCCCCGACGAACTGAGTGCATAGAGCAGGAGACAGGCGAGCAGGCCGCAATAGGCGAGCTGAAAATCGTGGCGCAGCACGCGCCAGAGCGCGAAATTGTAGACCAGCAGCCCCAATGCCAGCCCGGCAAAGGCCGAATAGAGCGCGGCGAGCAGCGTGTCGGAGCGGATGCTCTGCGCATCGGTCGCCAGCCGCGGGCCGAGCACGATGCCGCGCATGTTGGAGGCGCCGTCGATCCGCCACAACAGGCGGGTGAACGGTGCGCCGGCAGGTACGAAGCGATGCTCGACCACCGCGCCCAGCCGCAGCCGCTGGCCGATGCCGAATTCGTCGGCGAACTGCCCGACGATCCGGCCATCGGCGGCCTGGGCATAGAGCGTCATCTGGCGCTGCCACATACTGACCTGCCGCACGCGGATCGGCGCATCGGCGTCGGCAGGACGCGGCAGCGGTGCCGACAATATCCAGAAATCGCCCGCGCCAAGCGACAGTTGCGGCGTGGTGCAGTCGAACCGTCCCGCTTGCGCGAACATCGCCTGTGGCGTGTCGCCGGGCTGTACCCGGCTGACGCAAACGGGGATGGTATGGCCGATATTGCCGATCGTGCCGGCCTGCGCGTGGGCGTCACCGGCGCAGGCGAATCCGATCGCCAACAGCAGCGCAATCCACAGCGGGCGAACCGACCAGAACATTGTTTCGGCTATGCATTCGCCGCGCCAACAAATGGTTAACCCGGCCTTCGGTTCGTCGCGTCGGCCGCCCCGGACCATCGATCAGCGATGGGCGACGACCGCTATCGCCAGGCCGGCGGTCGCGGCCTGCTGAACGACCGACTGCGTGGTCGCCACCCCGGCACCGGGGGGCAGCATCACCCGTGCACTCGCCTTGCCGTTGCCGACCGGTTGCGGAAAGGTGGTAGCCCGGCTGGGGATCTGGGCACCCTGTTGCCGGACAAAGGCCGCCACCGCCTCGCTGGGGCCGGTCACCTGCAGTTCGGCGCCGCCCTTGGCCGGGCCGAAGCCGCAGCCCGCCAGCAGCATCGTCGCCGCGATCGTCGCGTAAAGTCGCATCCTACCCCCATGTCGCTCCGCCGCGTGGTCGCGGTCGTCTACGGGGGGCAAGCTGACATGGGACGGCGCGCGGCGCAATGGCCGCGCGTCAAGGGGATCAGCCGAGCGCTTCGTCGAGCAGGCGGGCGAGGCGCAGGCCGCCCTTCTTCACCTGATCCTGCGCGATCGGCACCAGCCGGGCGATAGTGGCATCGTCCAGTTTCACCCGCGCGTCGCTCTTGGGCGCGCAGGCGTCGCCGCCGAACGCGGGGGCATACGCATAGTCGCGGCTGACTTCCCAGCTGTCGCGGCTCCAGTCCTCGACGGTGCCGGCCTGGATGGGGGCACGTTCGGCAGCGGTGTAGCTGCGCAGGATCGAGGGCGGCGTGGAGATGGCGCGTTCGGCCAGCGGCCCGTCCCAGATCGAATGGAGGTTGAAGCGTTCCGGACCATAGACGCCGTAATCCGCCTTCACCCGGTTCCCGCCCAGGTCGCCGCGATCGCCGGCGTGGAGCGGCATGTGGAGATCGCCGACGAAATGGACGAGGAAGGCGAGCGCCATCACCTTTTCGCGCATCGGGACCTTTGCGTCCTTCAGCAGCTTCACGTTGCGTTCGATCTGCGCCGACACGCAATTGCCGTCCTTGCACGCCGATTTCAGGTCGAACGGCTTGCACACATCGATATTCTGGTAATGCCACGAATAGGCATAGCTGAAGCGTTCGCCGAGCGGCTTGACGCAATCGGCCCAGACGCTCGCTTCCTCGATGGTGCGCGCCGGACAGGTCGGTGTCTCCAGCAGCGCCTGATGCCGCAGGATGCGTTCGATCGCGGCGCGGGTTCCCGGGCGAACGTTCAGCCGCGCGATCGTCGCCACGCTCTCATGCCCGAATTCCCAATAGGCATAGGCCGGCGAGGTGGCGAACAGGCAGGCGAGCGCGAGGAGCAGGCGGCGAATCATGCCGCCCGGATTACTCGCTTCGCCCGCCGCCGCAAGCGCGCAGGATTATGCGCGACATGTTTCATAGAGTTCGAGCGGCAGGCCGTCGGGATCGGCGAAGAAGGTGAAACGCTGTCCGGTATGCTCGTCGACGCGGACGGGTTCGCAGGCGATGCCGTGGCGTGCGAGGCGCGCGACCTCCGCCTCGATATCGGCGACGGTGAAGGCGAGGTGGCGAAGGCCCATCGCTTCCGGAAATGATGGGCGCGGCGGGGCGGCGGGGAAGGTGAACAGTTCGATCTGGACGGTGCCGAGAGTCAGGTCGCATTTCCACGAACGGCGCTCGGCACGCCACACTTCGCGGACGATCGTGAAGCCCAGCGCCTCGACGTAAAAGGCCTTCGACCGGTCATAGTCCGAGGCGATGATCGCGACATGGTGCAGGCCGGTAAGGCCGCTCATCCTTCGTCGCCATAGACGGCGACCGTGCGCGCGCCGCCCTGGGTCACGCGGCCGCGGAACATGCCGGGGGTGGTCAGGCTCCACGTCGCATCGCCGGCCGGGCCGACGACGATGACGCCGCCGGTGCCGCCCATCGCCTTCGTCTCGGCCAGCACCGTGTCGGCCGCTTGGCCGATCGATTCGCCGGCGAAGCGGATGCGCGCGGCGATCTCGTGGCCGACGCCGACGCGAATGAAGAACTCGCCGGAGCCGGTGGCGGACATGGCGCAGGCGCGGTCGTCGGCATAGGTGCCAGCGCCAATCAGCGGGGAATCGCCGATCCGGCCCCAGCGCTTGCCGGTCACACCGCCGGTCGAGGTCGCGGCGGCGACATGGCCCTCCGCATCCACCGCGACCGCGCCGACCGTGCCGTATTTCATGTCGACATCGAACCAGCCGTCGGGATTGGCCTTCATCGCGTCCAGTTGCGCGCGGCGTTCCGGCGTCATGAACCAGTCGGGATCGGCGGGTTCGACGCCCTGTTCGGCGGCGAAGGTGTCGGCGCCCTTGCCGGCCAGCAGGACGTGCGGGCTGTGGTCCTTCACCGCGCGGGCGAGGGTGACGGGGTGGCGGCTTCGGGTCACGCCGGCGACGGCGCCGGCCGACCGGTCGCGGCCGTCCATGATCGCCGCGTCCAGCTCGATCGTGCCGTCGAAGGTGAAGACCGCGCCGCGGCCGGAATTGAAGGTCGGATCATCCTCCAGCACGCGCACCGCGGCCTCGACGGCGTCGAGCGCGGTGCCGCCGGCGGCGAGCACCGCTTCGCCCGCGGCGAGTGCGGCGTTGAGACCGGCGCGTGCGGCGGCGTCGGTTGCGGCGCTCACCGTCTCGCGCGTCAGAATGCCGGCGCCACCATGGACCAGCAGCGTCCAGGGGCGGGGGGTGTCGTTCGGTGTCGTCATGTCCTGCATGGCGCGCGGCCTAGCAGATCGCGGGGCGCCTGCCACCCTTTGCGACCGGTGCCGGAACGCCCAGCAACATGCCCAACCCGGGCCAGGCGCGGGCGGCGCCATAGGCGGCGGCACAGGCCAACAGCGTGGCGGCGAGCAGCAGGGCCGCCTCCCGCCAGGGATCGAGCGCCAGCGGCAGGGTGAACCAGGTCACCAGTACGATCACTGGATGGTGGACGATATAGGCCGGGAATACTGCACGACTAAGGGGTCTGCGCCAGCGATGGTCGCTGTTGAACGCGCGGTCGGCGAGGTGAAACAGCGCGACGACCATCGCCCATGCCATGACCGATCGGGCGGCGCGGTTGGCCGCCATGGCGAGATGCGGCGGCACGACGTCGCCGGGATATTGCAGTTCGACCGACACGACGACCGCGCCCGCAACCAGTGCCAGC
Organism: Sphingomonas sp. ABOLH; assembly: GCF_003951715.1. Classification (NCBI taxonomy): domain Bacteria; kingdom Pseudomonadati; phylum Pseudomonadota; class Alphaproteobacteria; order Sphingomonadales; family Sphingomonadaceae; genus Sphingomonas; species Sphingomonas sp. ABOLH. The sequence continues at coordinate 55,775 of NZ_QQWV01000007.1, forward strand.
AGGATGGCGCCGGCGGCATGGCGGTGCAGCGCGCGCCACAATGCCGGCCGCCGCGCGACGAGATATCCGAGCGCGAACAGCGGCAAATATTGCGAGTGGCCCGCGATGTCGTGGAGCAGGCCCTGACCCTCCGGCACCACGAACAGCGCCGCCAGCCGGATCGTCGCCATCAGCGCGATCGGCGCCCACAGCAGCCGATTGCCGCGCGACAGCCACGCCGCCAGCCGATCCATCCGCCGCGCCGCGCCCGCCGTCGCGACGAACGCGGCGAGCAGCATCGAATAGGTCCAGAGATAGACCAGGAACCAAAGATGTTCCCAGCTGGGAAATTCGACGCCGTAGAAGGTGCCGACCCGCCAGCCGTCGAGCAGCCAGAAGCGGAGATAGCCGTGCGGATAGCCGCCCTCCAGCACCCGCACCCACATTTCGAGCGGCACGATGGCCAGCATGCCGAAGGCGAGCGGGACGAGCAGGCGGCGCGACCGTTCGGCGGCGAAGGCGTGCGGCGTCGCGGCGCGCGCGACCAGCGTCGCGCTGGCATAGCCCGATACCGCGAACAGCAGGCCCAGCCGCCACGGCGTCACCGCCGCCATCGGCGCGATCAGCGCGGTATAGGCGTGGCCGGTGGTCACGACCCAGTGCCACGGGCTGAACGCCATCGCGATATGATAGAGGATCAGCACGCCGAACGCACCGATGCGGAGCCAGTCCAGCCCGTAATGACGCGACGACAATGACTTGGGCCCGATTGGCACGATGGATTCCCGGCGCGACTTTCGCGTGAAGCAATGCGGGGCTATATCGGATCGCAAGTAACCCAATTGTTAGCGAGACTGTTCATGTCGATCCGCCCGTGGCGCGATATCCACCGCCGCCAGAGCCGCAAGATCATGGTCGGCAACGTGCCCGTGGGTGGCGACGCGCCGGTCACGGTGCAGACGATGACCAATACCGATACGTCGGACGCGGTGGCGACGATCGACCAGATCCGCCGCTGCGAAGAAGCGGGTGCCGACATCATCCGCGTGTCGTGCCCCGACGTCGAAAGCACCGCCGCCCTCAAGCTGATCACCCGCGCCGCGCGTGTGCCGATCGTCGCCGACATCCATTTCCATTACAAGCGCGCACTGGAAGCCGCCGATGCGGGGGCCGCGTGCCTGCGGATCAATCCGGGCAATATCGGGTCGAACGAGCGCGTTGCCGAAGTCGTCCGCGCGGCGAAGGCCAATGGCTGCGCGATCCGCATCGGCGTGAATGGCGGCAGCCTCGAAAAGCATCTGCTCGAAAAATATGGCGAGCCGTGCCCCGACGCGCTGGTCGAATCGGCGATGGACCACATCAAGCTGTTGCAGGACCACGACTTCCACGAGTTCAAGGTCGCGGTGAAGGCATCCGACCTGTTCCTGGCGGTCGCGGCGTATCAGCAGCTGGCCGAGATGGTCGACTGCCCGCTGCACCTGGGCATTACCGAGGCGGGCGGCTTCGTCGGCGGCACGGTCAAGTCGTCGATCGGCATCGGGTCGCTGCTGTGGTTCGGGATCGGCGACACGATCCGCGTCTCGCTGTCGGCCGAGCCGGAAGAGGAAGTACGCGTCGGGTTCGAAATCCTGAAGGCGCTGGGCATCCGCAATCGCGGGGTGCGCGTCGTGTCGTGCCCATCGTGCGCGCGACAGGGCTTCGACGTGATCCGCACCGTGCAGGCGCTGGAGGAACGGTTGCAGCATATCCGCACGCCGATGTCGCTGTCGGTGCTCGGCTGCGTCGTCAACGGCCCCGGCGAGGCGCGCGAGACCGATATCGGCATCACCGGCGGCGGCAACGGCAAGCACATGGTCTATCTGTCGGGGGTCACCGACCATCATGTGCAGGATGCCGACATGATCGACCATATCGTCAAGCTGGTCGAGGCGAAGGCGGCGGAGATCGACGCGGCGAGCGCGGCGGTGCCGCAGGCGGCGGAGTAACGCTGCTTGCCGTAATCCGTTTGGTTCGAGCAGCTTCGAGCCTGTCGAGAAGCGTCCGTCGAGACCCCCCCGTTTTGGCCGGGGCTTCTCGACAAGCTCGAAGTAAACGGGGTGGGAGTTCGGAAAGTTCTTACGACCCGCCGAGAACGTTCACGCTGAACGCCACCACGCCCAGGTTGAAGACGAACGCCATCAGGCAGTGCCCGGTCGCGGTCCGGCGCATCGTGCGCGAGGTGATCGACACGTCCGACGTCTGGAACGTCATGCCCAGCGTGAAGGCGAAATAGAGGAAATCCCAGTAATCCGGCTCGTCCGTGCCGGGTATGTCGATCCCGCCGCTGTCCTTGCCCGCGTCGTCGGCAGTGTAGAACAGATGGGCATAGTGCAGCGCGTAGATCGTGTTGGCGAAGGTCCAGGCGATCAGCAGCGTTGCGACGACCAGCACGACCACGCCGGTCGACGGGCTGCCGCGCTGCATCAGTTCGGCGGCGATCGCGGTCAGCAGCACGACCGCGATCGCGGCGGACAGGACGAGCAGCAGCGGTCGGTTGGCATCGTTGCGCACCGCGGCCTGTCGCATGCGGTCGGCCGAGGCGCCGAGCAGCGAGATGCACGACAGGAGGAACACGACCGCACCGATGTCGAACGCCAGCGGGCCGCCGATCCGCCAGCCGAGTGCCGGCACCGACCAGCATCCCGCGGCGAGCGTGACGGCGACGAACGCGACGAAACGGGCAGGGGCGAGGCGCTGGCCGAGGTGGAGGGGCATGGGGGTGGTGTATCGTGCCAACTGCGACGCGACAATTCCTCCCCGGCACGGGGAGGGGAACCGTCGCCGGAGGCGATGGTGGAGGGGGATCGCCGCGCAACGCTACGGTTCCGTTTGCCGACACCCCCCTCCACCATGCTGCGCATGGTCCCCCTCCCCGCGTGCGGGGAGGATCGGGTTGCATCCGGCTTCGGGCCGCGCGACAGGGACGCCATCATCCGCAGCCCGAAAGGTCCCCATGTCCGCCGCGTCGTCCAGCCTGCGCGCCTTCCTCGTCGCCGGGGCGGGGATCATGGTCTATACGATCATGGACGCAATGATGAAGCGGCTGTCGATCGATAGCGGCGCCTATAATGCGGTGCTGTGGCGGTCGCTGACCGGTGCGGCGCTTTGTGCCGTGGTGTTCGTCGCGGGCGGTCGGCGCTGGCCGGCATGGGCCGTGCTCAAGCTGCATATCGGACGCGGGGTCGCGGGCGGGGCGTCGGTCGTGCTGTTCTTCTGGGGCCTCGCACGCGTGCCGATGGCGCAGGGGGTGGCGCTCACCTTCCTCGCGCCGCTGATCGCACTGTATCTGGCGGCGTTCTTCCTCGGCGAGACGATCCGGCGCAGCGCGATCGTCGGGTCGCTGGTCGCCTCGCTCGGCGTGCTGGTGATCGCGGCGGGCGAGGTGCAGGCGGATGCGTCGACGCAGGCGGTGCTCGGCAGCCTCGCCTGCGTCGCGGCGTCGATCCTCTATGCCGTCAGCCTGATCCTGTTGCGGCGACAGGCGCAGGCGGCGGACCCCTTGGAGGTCGCGCTGTTTTCCAGCCTGGTCATGGGGCTGATGCTGCTGCCGGCGGCACCGTGGCTGGGCGCGATGCCGGCGCCGTCGCAATATGCGACGCTGCTGGGCGCGGTGGTGCTGGGCACCGCATCGATGATGGCGCTGGCCTGGGCCTATGCGCGGGCGGAGGCGCAGGTGCTGGCCCCGGTCGAATATAGCGCGTTCCTGTGGGCGGCGGTCAGCGGCTGGGTCGCGTTCGGCGAGACGGTGTCGCTCTATACGGTGGTCGGTGCGCTGCTGATCGTGGCAGGATGCATCGTTGCAGTCCGGCGGCGGGTGCCGGCGGTGCAGAGCGAGGCGGGGGCATGAGCGCGGACGAAGGATTGCTGGCGTGGATCGAGGAGTCGCTCGCGCCGCTCGGGCAGGTGACATGGCGGCGGATGATGGGCGGCGCGACGCTGTATCTGGACGGGACCGTGTTCGCGATCGTCGGCGACGATACGTTGTGGTTCAAGGCCGATGCGGAGAGCGATGCCGCCTGGGATGCGGCCGGTGCCGAGCGGTTTTCGATGGCGCGCAAGGACGGCAGCATCGCGACGATGAACTATCGCCGTGCGTCGGACGATGTGCTCGACGATGCCGATGCGCTGCGCGAATGGGCGGTGCTGGCGGTCGAGGCCGGGCGGCGCGCGCCGGTGAAGAAGCGCAAGCAGCGCGATCAGGCGTCACCCCGGACCTGATCCGGGGTCCCGCTTTCCCTTCCGTCGAGAATAAGCGGGACCCCGGGTCAAGCCCGGGGTGACGAAGAATGGGGGATCGTCAAGTGTATCCCCCAGAGGTCAAATCAGCGACCCGGAACTTCGTAGTCGTGCGGTTCCTCGCCCTGCGCCTTGGCTTCGTTGTAACGCTCGATCGCTTCGAGGGTGATGCGCTTGGCTTCCTCGGCGCCGCCCCACGTACCGATACGGACCCACTTCTTCTTTTCGAGGTCCTTATAGTGGGTGAAGAAATGTTCGATCTGTTCGAACACGATCTCCGGCAGATCGGCCTTTTCGCCGACATTGCTGTAATAGGGGAAGGTCGAGTCGACCGGCACGCAGACCAGCTTTTCGTCGCCGCCGGCTTCGTCCTCGAGGTTCAGCACCGCGATCGGGCGCGCGCGGACGACGCAGCCGGGGATGAAGGGCGAACGCGACACGACCAGCGCGTCGAGCGGATCGCCATCGGGCGACAGGGTGTGCGGCACGAAGCCGTAATTCGCCGGATAGCGCATCGGCGTGTGCAGGATGCGATCGACGAAGAGCGCGCCCGAAGCCTTGTCGAATTCATACTTGACCGGTTCGCCGCCGGTCGGAACTTCGATGATGACGTTCAGGCTGTTGGGCGGGTTGTCGCCGACCGGCACCATGTCGATGCGCATTGATAATACTCCCTCGTCTCACGCGTATGCGCGGTAGACGCGCCCTTTACCGGTTATTTACGAACGGAGAAGGGGCTTTTCCTTGGAATCGTTGCGGACGCGTCCATCCGGTCCCGATGTGGGACCGGATGGCGCGTGCGGCTTATCTGGCGGTCAGCAGGCGGTCGAGGCCGCTGTCGCCGTCGCCGACCTTTTCGAGGCGCGGATAGCGATGGCCGTCGAAATAGGGGATGGCGACCTCGCGCACGCTGTCGTCCATGCGGACGGTCAGGCGGATCGGGTCCTTGGTGCCCTTCGCCGCGCCAACCGCGTCGCGCAGCCGGTCGGGGGTATAGGCGGTGCCGTTCACCGCGACGATGGTCGTGCCGGTTTCGAACCCGGCCTTGAACGCCGGGCTGCCCCAGATCACCGAGCCGACCTTGCCGTCCTTGTTCACGGTCAGGCCGAGCGAATAGGGGACGGACACGCCGCCGGCGCTCTTTTCGCGCCCCTTCAGATACGGCGTTGGCGTGTCGGTATAGACGATCCGGTAGCCATTGGCGGCAAAGCCGTCGATCGGCGCGCGGTCGGTGCGGGCGTTCAGGCGCTTGTCGAGGAAGCCGGCCCAGTCATAGGGCTGGATGGCGTTCAGCGTCTTGACGATATCGGCCTGGGTATAGGGCAGCACTCCCCAGTCGCCGTCGCGCACGCCGAAGAAGGCGCGGGCGAAATCGTCCATCGACTTGGTGCCGCCCGACTGCTTGCGCAGGATCGAATCGACCTCCATCCACACCAGCAGGCCTTCGTTGTAATAATCCTCCGACCGCTGCCAGCTGACCCAGCCCTTGGGACGACGGGCGGTGATGACCGGATCGTTGGTGGTGTCGATCAGCGGACGCCACTGACGCCCCTCGCGCGCGTCCAGCGCCGCGGCGATGTCGGCATAGGCGTCGAGCGTATCCTGCTTCGACACCAGGCCCGAGCGTGCCTGCAGCACATAGCCCCAGAATTGCGTCTGCCCTTCATAGACCCACAGCATCGAGTTGCGCATCGGTGTGCGGAAATCGGGGGTGAACAGGTCCGCCCCGCGGCGGAACTTGCCGTCCCAGCTATGGGTGAATTCGTGCGGCAGCAGGTTGCGTTCGCCAGGGCCCGCATTCCAGTCGGTGAAATAGCCCGGATCGACGCCATTCTCCGAAGAGCGGTGATGTTCGAGGCCGATCGACCCCATCTTGTCGGTGATCGACAGCAGGAATTCGTACTTGTCGTAATGCTGCGCGCCGAACAGCTTCACCGCCTGTTCGACCAGCCGGGTATGTGCCGCGATCTGCTCGGGCGTAGCGGCCAGTTCCGACGGCTTGTCGGCGACGACGTTCAGCCCGACGCGGTCGGTCAGCGGGAAGCGCTTGAAATATTTGCCGGCGAACACCGGCGAATCGATCAGCGTTTCGTAGCTGGTGCGGTCGTAGCGATAGACGCCGTTCTGCACCTTCGACGGCAGGCCCGATGCGGCGGTCCAGCCGGCGGGGTAGCGCACCGTCGCCTCGATCGGGATACGGCGGGTGAAATAGCCCGCCGGATAGAGGCTGACCGATTCGAACTGGAGGTTCAGCATTTCCGGAGTCACGACGATGCGGCCCTGATCGCCCTGCTGCGCGGTCAGGAACTGGAACTGTACGTCGAGATTCTTCGCACCCGCCGGCACGTCGATATGGAAGGCGAACATGTCGAGCACGTCGCGGGTCCAAGGCAGCTCGCGCCCGTTGGCGCGTACGACCAGGCCGGCCAGCTTCTCGATCTCGCCGCGCGGGCCGTGCTTGCCGGGCAGCCATTTCGGCATCAGCAGCACCATGTGCCCGCTGCGCGCGACCGGAATGGTTTCCTTCACGCGGAAGATGCCCTGCACGGTGTCGGTCGCATCGACGTCGAGCTTGATGGTGCCGGGATAGTCCACTTCGCGCGCTACGGGCACGGTATCCACGATCGGCGTCGGCTGGGGCAGGGTGTTGCCGGGCGGGTTGATCTGCTGCGCGGCGGCGGGAAGGACGGTGGTGGTCAGCAACAGGGCGGCAAAGGCGATACGCAAGGGCAGGGACTTCCTTTTGAAAAGGATATGCTTCACCGGATGCTTACCATCGCGGGTGTAGCGGATAGCGCATGTATCAGCCCAACTCCTTGTCCTTGCAAGCCGAACCCGACCGGCGTCCGGCATCCGCGGTATCGTCGGGCGTGGGGTTGGCCGGGCTGGCCGGATTGTTCGCCTGGGTCGCGGTCGCGTGGCATTACGGGATGGACGGGCCCTATGCGGCGCTGACCAACGTCGCCGCCTGTGCGCTGCCGATGGTGCTCTGGTCGCTGCTGGTCGACAAGGTGCATCGCAACCCGTCGACAGGGATCGACTGGAACAACGTGCGGCCGTGGCGCGAAACGGTCGAGATCAGCCTGACCAAGCTGGCGGGCCTATGGATCACCTGGGCCGGAATCGCGGGGATCTATGCCACCGGGCGGTTCTATTGGGAGGGCGGGTTCGCCTTTTCGATGTGGGTGTTCGGGGCGGCGGCGGTGCCGCTGTTCGTGCTGTCGATCCCGTACATGCTGTGGATCGACCGGCGGCTGGTCGAGCCGAAGGACGGTTGCTGGGCGCTGGGCGCGTGGGCGATGCATCTTGACGAGCCGATCGACGCGCAAGCGATCTGGAACCATCTGCGCGGCTGGGCGGTGAAGGCGTTCTTCCTCGCCTTCATGCTCGCCATCGTGCCGCCGGGGTTCGGCGAGTTCATCCGCACGCAGCGCTCCGCCGTGCTGACCGGGCCGGTGCCTTTGGCCAATTGGCTCATCACCTTCATGTTCGTGATCGACGTGGCGTTCGCGACGGCGGGCTATATCCTTGCGATGCGGCCGCTCGATACGCATATCCGCAGCGCTACGCCCTATGCGGCGGGGTGGTCGGCGGCGCTGATCTGCTATCCGCCGTTCATCCTGATGGCCAATGGCGGACCGCTGGATTACCATCCGGGAACGGCGGACTGGACCTATTGGCTGGCCGATTATCCGGTGCTGTTGTGGATCGTGGGCGCGGTGCTGGTAGGGCTGACCGCGATCTATGCGTGGGCGACGATGGCGTTCGGGTTGCGGTTTTCGAACCTGACGCATCGCGGCATCCTGACGCATGGACCCTATGCGTTCAGCCGGCACCCGGCCTATCTGTCGAAGAACCTGTTCTGGTGGATTTCGACGATTCCGGTGCTGACCACCGCGGACAGCTGGACATCGGCGGCGCGGAGTACCGCGATCCTGGCCGTCGTCAGCGGGGTCTATTACTGGCGGGCGAAGACCGAGGAATGGCATCTGGGCGCTGACCCGGTGTACCGGGCGTATAGCGACTGGATGGTTCGGCGGGGGTTGGTGACACGGCTGTTCAACTCCTCCCCGCCCCGCGGGGAGGGGGACCATGCGCAGCATGGTCGAGGGACTTAGCCACGGGCGGAGCGTTTGCGGCGTCGCCCATCCACCATCCGCTGCGCGGACGGTCCCCCCTCCCCGCGAAGCGGGGAGGATCTGCTTAGAAACTATATTCGCCGTACACCTTCGACAGGTCGCCACCCCATTCGCCGGCGAACTTGTCGAGCAGGACCTGCGCCGGGACCTTGCCCGAACGGACGACTTCGCGCAGCGGTTCGAGGAAGCCGCTTTCGTCGTCGCCCGAGGCGCTGAGGCGGCGGCGGGCGCTGAGGCCCCGGCTGGCGATGTCGAGAACGTCACCCGCGACATCGCGCAGGGTGCCGCCGCCGGGCAGCGGGGCGTCGAGGCCGAGCGCAGGGACCGTGTCGCGGAGGCGCTGGCGGTCCTCGATCGACCAGCCCTTCACCAGATCCCATGCGGCGTCGAGTGCGCCCTGGTCGTAGAGTAACCCGACCCACAGGGCGGGGAGGGCGCAGATGCGGCCCCACGGCCCCCCATCGGCACCACGCATTTCGAGGAAGGTCTTGAGGCGCACTTCGGGGAAAGCGGTGGAGAGATGGTCGGCCCAATCCTCCATCGTCGGCTTTTCGCCCGGCAGGACCGACAGCTCACCCTTCAGGAAGTCGCGGAACGACAGGCCGGCGGCGTCGATATAGCGGCCGTCGCGATAGACGAAGTACATCGGGACATCGAGGGCGTAGTCGGCATAGCGTTCGTAGCCGAAGCCGTCCTCGAATACGAAGGGCAGCATGCCGGTGCGCGCGGGATCGGTGTCGGACCAGATGTGCGAGCGATAGGAAAGCTGGCCGTTGGGCAGGCCGTCGGTGAAGGGCGAATTGGCGAACAGCGCGGTCGCGAGCGGCTGCAGCGCGAGGCCGACGCGGAATTTCTGCACCATGTCCGCCTCGCTCGCATAGTCGAGGTTCACCTGGATCGTGCAGGTGCGCAGCATCATGTCGAGACCCATGCTGCCGACGCGCGGCATGTGGTTGAGCATGATGCCGTAGCGGCCCTTGGGCATGATCGGCAGTTCGTCGCGGCGCTTGTCGGGCCACATGCCCAGCCCGAGGAAGCCGAGGCCCAGTTCGTCGCCGACCGCCTTGACCTGATCGAGATGGCGGCCGGTTTCGGCGCAGGTCTGGTGCAGGTTTTCGAGCGGCGCGCCCGACAATTCGAACTGCCCGGCGGGTTCGAGGCTGACCGATCCGTCCTTGCCGGTCAGCGCGATGACCTTCCCGCCCTCTTCGACCGGGCGCCAGCCGAAGCGTTCGAGGCCGGCGAGCAGGTCGCGGATGCCGCCGGGTTCGTCATAGGACGGGGCGGCATGGTCGGACGTGCGATAGACGAATTTCTCGTGCTCGGTGCCGATGCGCCAGCGTTCGGCGGGCTTCTCGCCCCCGGCGAAATAGGCGATCAGTTGCGAGCGGTCCTCGATGACCGCTGCGTTGCTGTCCGAAACGGTCTTCGTGCTCATGATCGCGCCCATACGCCGCACGGACGGGCCGCGCTAGGGGGCTGTCATTGATACAGGGAAAGCCCGGCTACCAGTCGCCGGCCGCCGCCATCCACAGTGCGGTCGCCGCCGCCGCCGCCGTTTCGGCGCGCAGGATGCGCGGGCCGAGCGCCATGCCGACGGCTTGGCCTTGCGCGCGGATCTGTTGGCGCTCCTCCGGATCGAAGCCGCCCTCCGGCCCGATCAGGATCGCTGCCGGGCCGGGGCGGGTGCGCATGGCGTCGAAGGCAGGGACGCCGCCGGTCTCGTCGGCGAAGAACAGCGCGCGCTCGGCCGGCCAGTCGCGTAGCAGCGCGGGGAGCTTCACCGGTTCGACGAGCGCGGGCAGCGCGGTGCGGCCGCATTGCTCGGCCGCCTCGACCGCATGGGCGCGCAGGCGGTCGAGGTTGAGGCGATCGACCACCGTCCGCCGGGTGAGCACCGGCACGATCCGGTCGACGCCCAGCTCGCACGCCTTTTCGATCACCCAGTCGATGCGGCCCTTCTTGGTAGGCGCAATGCACAGCCACAGGTCGGGGACGATTTCGCGCGGGCGCAGCTGGTGCTCGACGGCGAGGATCAGGTCGCGCTTGCGCACCTCTGTGGCGCGGGCAAGCCATTCGCCGGTCGCGTCGTCGAACAGGCGGACGATGTCGCCGTCCTTCAGGCGCATCACCGACAGGAGATAATGTGCCTGTGCCCCGTCGAGGCGGATGCGGGCGCTTTCTGCGAGGGGCTGTTCGACGAACAGGCGGGGCGACGAATCGGGCGGCCAGGCGGGGGTAGCGGGCATGGAGACGGGGTTAGAGATGATCGGGTTCGGGTTCAAACGTCCGTATCCCCGCGCAGGCGGGGATCCAGAGCCGCGGACGCCCCGCTCCGTTACCCTGGATCCCCGCCTGCGCGGCGATACGGGTGCGGTCAGGACGCCAGCTTCATCAGCACCAGACCGCCGAGCAGCATCGACGCCGCGATCAGCCGCAGCGGCGTTACTGCCTCCCCCAGAATCACGATGCCGACGACGAAGGCGCCCAATGCACCGATGCCGGTCCACACCATATAGCTGGTGCCGAGCGGCAGCTGCTTCATCGCCAGCGACAACAGGCCGAAGCTGGCGAACATCGCGACGAAGGTCGCAAGCGTCGGCCAGGGTTTCGAGAAGCCGTCGGACAGCTTCATATAATAGGCCCAGACGATCTCCAGCAGCCCGGCGACGGTAAGCAGGACCCACGGCATCAGTCGGGGGTCCCGTCGCGTTCGACGCGGTAGGCGGCGTCGAGATAGCGCTCGGCCGCCGCGCGCAGCTCTGGCGCCTTGTCGAAGGCTTCGGCGGGCGGCGGGGCGAAGCCGAAGGCGTCCATCAGCGTCCACAAGGCGAAACGGCGCGAGGGATCGCGTTCGACGCCGAAATCGATGCTCATCCGCTCGCGTGCGGCATCCTGTTCGGCGGCGGTCAGCGTGTCGGGATCGGCGGTGCCAAAATAATGGTGGAGCAGCTGGTCTAGGTCCATGGCTCCTCCCGTAGCGGTCCCGGCGACATGACGAAAGTTTAACGCAACCTGCTCAGGGGCCGGACCGTAGATGCCGTCTCGATAGAAGGAGACGGGACATGCGGTTCGTTGCTCTGTTCGCCCTGCCCATCGCGATGGGCGCAGGCCAGCCGGCCTTCGCCAAGGGGTGCATCCGTGGCGCGGTCGCCGGTGGCGTTGCCGGACACATGGTCGGCAAGGGGCATGGCAAGCTGGGCGCGGTCGCCGGCTGCATCGCGGCGCATCATCATTATGGCAGGCAGGCCAAGGCGGCGGCCAAGCGCTGACGTTCGCCCTGTGCAAGCCGGCCGGTCCGTGGCAGCAGGGGCGGCATGTCGTCCCCTGCTCCTGCTACCCAAGTCGCCGATACCGAACATCGCGGGCTGATCGCCGTCCTGCCCGCCGCTGCGCGACCCTTTGCCTTGCTGGCGCGGTTCGACCGGCCGATCGGATGGTGGCTGCTCTATTGGCCCGGCGCGTGGGCGATCGCGCTGTCGGGTCGCGCGGTCGAGCGGTGGGACATGCTACTATGGTTCCTGCTCGGCAGCATCGCGATGCGCGGGGCGGGATGCGTCTATAACGACATCGTCGACCGCGATCTCGACCGGCAGGTGGCACGGACCGCCAATCGGCCGCTGGCGAGCGGGGCGGTGTCGCTCAAGGCGGCATGGGTGTGGCTGGTGTTCCTCAGCCTGATCGGCTTCGTCGTCCTGCTTCAGCTGAACTTCACCGCCGCGATCGTGGCGCTCGGCAGTCTGGTGCTGGTTGCCGCCTATCCGTTCATGAAGCGGATCACCTGGTGGCCGCAGGCGTGGCTGGGCATGGTGTTCAGCTGGGCCGCACCGGTCGCGTGGGCGCAGATGGCGGTGGCGGACTGGACGCCGCTGCTGTTCCTCTATGCCGGGGCGATCGCGTGGGTCATCGGCTATGACACCATCTATGCGTGCCAGGATATCGAGGATGACGCGATGGTGGGGGTCCGGTCGTCGGCGCGGGCGATGGGCGCGCGGGTGCGGCCGGGCGTCGGGCTGCTCTATGTCGTCGCGGTGGCTTGCTGGGCGGGCGCGGTGTGGCGGGTGTTTCCGACGCCGCTGGCGCTGGTTGCGCTGCTGCCCACCGCGCTGCACCTGTTGTGGCAGGTCGCGACGCTCCGGCCCGACGACGGGGCGAACACGCTGCGCCGGTTCCGGTCGAACCGCGATGCCGGACTGCTGCTGTTCCTCGGCCTGTTGACCGTGGGGCAGGCGGCATGAGCGTTGCCGTGAGGGGAGCGGCTTCCCATCTGGCTCCCATGCTCGATCCCCAGACCGCCGCCGACCGCGCCCAATCCGCCATCGCCCGCGCCCGTGCCCATGGCGCCGATGCCGCCGACGCGATCCTCGTCGCCGATACCGCGCTGTCGGTGTCGGTCCGGCTGGGGCAGCTGGAGGATGTCGGCCGGTCGGAAGGCGCCGAGCTGGGGCTGCGCGTGTTCGTCGGGCAACGGTCGGCCAGCGTCTCGACCTCCGACCTGTCCGAAGCGGGGCTTGCGGCCCTTGCCGAGCGGGTGGTGGCCATGGCGCGTGCGGCGCCGGAGGATCGTTGGGCGGGCCTCGCGCCGGCCGAACGGCTGCTGCACGGCGCGCCGCCGCTGCTCGATCTGGACGATGGTGGCGAGGTGCCGCCGCAGGTGCTGCGCGAGGCGGCGCTGGCGGTGGAGGATGCGGCGCGTTCGGTCGCGGGGGTGAGCAATTCCGAGGGCGGATCGGCCGGCTATAACCGCGCGATCGTCGCGCTGGCGACCAGCCATGGCTTTGCGCAGGGCTATGCCGTCACCAGCCACGGCATTTCGGCGAGCGTGCTGGCGGGCGAGGGTGCCGCCATGCAGCGCGACCATGCCCATCATTCGGCGCGGCACCGCACGATGCTGGAGTCGCCGGAGACGGTCGGCCGGCGCGCGGGCGAACGCGCCGTCGCGCGGCTGAACCCGGTGAAGATCGATGGCGGGGCGATGCCGGTCGTGTTCGACCCGCGCGTCGGCGGCAGCCTGATCGGCCATGTGCTGGGCGCTATTTCCGGCCCGTCGATCGCGCGCGGGACCAGCTTCCTGCGCGAACATCTCGGCCATGCGATCCTGCCCGAGGGGCTGTCGATCATCGATGATCCGCACCGCCCGCATGGACTGCGCGCGCGGCCGTTCGATGGCGAGGGGCTGGCGGTATCGCCGATGGCGCTGGTCGAGCGGGGCGTGCTTCAGACCTGGCTGCTCGACAGCGCGTCGGCGCGGCAGCTGGGGCTGGAGCCGACCGGCCATGCCTCGCGGGGCCTGAGCGGTCCGCCGGGGGTGACGACGGGCAACGTCCATCTGGCCGGGGGCAGCGGCAGCGTCGCGGCGTTGATCGAGGATGTCGAGCGCGGCGTCCTGCTGACCGAATTGATCGGGCAGGGGGTGAACGGCGTCACCGGCGATTACAGCCGCGGGGCGTCGGGCTTCCTGATCGAAAAGGGTGAGATCACGCGGCCGGTGTCGGGCATCACCATCGCCGGCAATCTGCGCCCGATGCTGCTGTCGATGCGTGCGGCGGGTGATCTGGAGCATCGGCAGGGTGTCAATGTGCCGACGATCCGGGTCGATGGCATGACGGTGGCGGGTGGCTGAGGCGGCGCTGCTAGACGAGGTAACCGCGATTGCGGGGGAGGCGGCGGCGCTGGCGCTGGCCAGCTGGCGTGGTGATTTCCAGACATGGGAAAAGGCGCCGGGTAATCCGGTATGCGAGATCGACCTGACCGTCGACCGGCTGCTGCGCGAGCGGCTGTCCGCGCTGCTGCCCGAGGCGGGCTGGCTGTCGGAGGAGACGGCCGATGATGCGAGCCGGCTGGCGCGGCGGCAGGTGTGGATCGTCGATCCGATCGACGGCACCCGCGACTATATTCGCGGGCGCGACGGATGGGCGGTATCGGTCGCGCTCATCGAGGATTGCCAGCCGGTGCTGGGGGTGCTGGACGCGCCGGTCCGGCGGCAGCGCTGGACGGCGGCGGCGGGGCAGGGGGCGCGGATGAACGGCGAGCGGCTGGCGGTCAGCCCGCGCGTCGACTTCGCCGGCAGCCGGACCCCGGTCGACGCGCTGCCCAAGGCGGACCGCGACCTGTTGATGGTCGCCAAGCCCAATTCGATCGCGCTGCGCATGGCGATGGTGGCGAGCGGGGAGGCGGATTTCCTGGCGACGCTTCGCTGGGGAAACGAGTGGGACGTGGCGGCGAGCATCCTGATCGCGCGCGAGGCGGGGGCGACGGTGACCGATGCGATCGGGCGGAAGCTGCGCTTTAACCAGGCACGGCCACAGTTCTTCGGGGTGATGGCGGCGGCGCCGGGCATCCATGGTGCGGCGGTGGAGCGGTTGAGGGACCGGGCGATCGTGGCGTTGGGGAAAAGGTAGGCTCGGCCGTATCCCCGCGAAGGCGGGGATCCAGGATCAGGAACGCGACGGTAGCGCTTGCGGCTCTGGATCCCCGCCTTCGCGGGGATACGCCGACCGTGGGCGAGGAACGGATCAGCCGCCATTCATCGGCGTTGTGCCAGCATCATGGCGATGACCACGACCCTTCCCGACCGGAGCCGTATCGGCGCGATGGCCGTGACGGTCGGCCTGCACGTGCTGCTTGGCTGGGCGCTGATCGTCGGGCTGGGGGTGGACGTCACGCGGACGGCGCAGAGTGCGTTGGCGACGTTCGACATCCTGCCGCCGCCACCCGATCCGCCGCCCCCGCCACCGGTGCCGCAGGTCGTGCGGCAGGGGCGGCCGGAGGGACGTGCCGCGCCGCCCAATATCCGGTCCAAGGCGACCGAGATCGTCGCCACGCCGCCCGTCGTGCCGCTGCCGGTGCCGCCGCCGGTCGTCACCGCACCGGTCGCCGGGCCAGGGAATGACGCATCGTCAGGCGCGACCGATACGGTCGGGCCGGGGACCGGGGCCGGCGGGGTCGGCGATGGCTTGGGTAGCGGTGGCGAGGGCGATGGCGACGGGAGCGGCGGGGGCGATACGCCGCCCGAGCAGATCGGCGGGTCGTTGCAGGGCGCGCGGCTGCCGCGCGAGCTGGAGGAATATGGCTTCGAAGGCTCGGTCGAGGTGCGCTATATCGTCGAGGTCAACGGGCGGGCGAGCGAGTGCCAGATCATGCGCTCCAGCGGCAATCGCGCGATCGATGCCGCGACCTGCCGGCAGGTCGAGCGTGCCTTCCGGTTCCGACCCTCGCTCGACGGGCGGGGGCGGCCGGTGCCGTCGGTGATGGTGCAGCGCCATTATTGGGACGTGGAACGCGACCGCGAATAGCGCGGATTCGCGCCAAAGTTCACTAAGTTCACACTAGTGACGTGTTTGCGTTGTTGCGTAGCATTCGCATGTGGCGGAGGTGTTGGATCGACGGTGGGAAAGAGCCGCACGGAGGGTAGGGCGGTTCGGGCGGTGTAGGAAAATGGTTTCTGGGTATCTGGCGTCATTCCCGCGAAGGCGGGATCGATAGACGCTGCGGCCGTGGTTCCATCGCCGATGTCGGCGTGTATGGCTTCCCGCCTTCGCGGGAATGACGGGGCCGCGGCCGGGGTTGGTACTGGCCCGAGTAGGCGGCTGGAGCACTATGACCTGAGGTTGAAGCGTTCGTGCCTAGGGACCGCTTACCAAGTGCTTCGATACGGGCCTTCGACTTCGCTCAGTCCCTACTCAGCACAAACGGTGCCGTTTGAGGTCGGCCGGATTCAACCGCGTCGGACGACGGGGTCGATTTCGTCCGTTCTGACTGGATGCCGGTCCGCTTTTACCTGCGGTCGGACAAGAAGCGGGACCCCGGGTCAAGCCCGGGGTGACGATGGAGGTGGAGAGGACGTTCCGGCCTATTCCTCGCCCTGATACTTGATCTGCAGAAACCGCTCGCGCGTCGCGAGGCTGTCGAGGTCGCCTTGGGCCAGTTGTTGCGTCATCGCGGCGATTTCGCTGTCGATGATCTTCAACCCGTCGACCAGTTGCTGGTCCGGGGTGCGGCCGTTGCGTTCGACGCGGCGGAGCGGTTCGGGGACGCGCCGGTAGCCGCGGACCAGTTCGGGGAGTTGCTCGCCGACCAGCTTGCGGACTTCGGCCGCCGCCGGTTCGTCGTCGGGCAGGGTGGCGAGCTGCGCCGAGAGCGTGTCTAGCTTGACGCCGATCGCGTCGGCCAGTGTGATGGCGGGCGCGGGGAGGGCGGGGCGTTGGGTGGCGAGCCAGCGTTCGGTCTGGGCGGGGAGCGACTTGATCGGGGCCTGACCCAGTTGCTCGACGGCGACTTCGCGGGTGACCGGCATCAGCGCGAACAGCGCGGTCGCGGCGATCAGCAGCGCCATGACGATCATCGCGCCGCCCAGACCCAGCGGCACGAACCAGCCGATGACCAGGGCGGCGAGGATGATCGCGCCATCGGCCGCAGCGATGCGGCCGAGGCGGCGCAGGACCTCCGCCTCGCGCCTGCGCCGGGCGCGGGGGGCTACGGCGCCGTGGCGTTCGCGGGCGCGTTCGAGCGTCAAGCTGGCGCGTTCGAGGACCTCGTCGCTGCGCGACATCGCGTTACATCGCCTCCAGCTTGAAGGTTTCGCCGCCCTGCGCATTTTGCGACGCGCCCTCGGCCCGGGCGATATAGCCCTTCGACTTCTCGACCTCGTTGGACAGGGTGCCGATGGTGGTCTTCATCGAATCCAGCGCCTTCAGCTTGAAGGTGTCGATCGCGTCCATCGTGTCATAAACATTCTGGAAGGCACGCTGGAGCACTTCGACCGGAATGGTCGAGGCGGCGGCCTGTTCGTGGATCGTCGCGGTCTGCGACCGCAGCAGCTTGCCGGTGGAATCGATGATATTGGCGGTGGTGGTGTTGAGTGCGGTGATCTGTTCGAGCACCAGCTTCTGGTTGGTCAGCGCCTGCGCGACCGTCACCGCGGTGCGCAACGCGCCGACCGTCGTGGTGCTGGCGCGGTCGACGCCCTTCACCAGCTCGACATTGTTCTTCTTGACCAAGTCGAGTGCGAGATAGCCCTGTACCGTCACCGCCATCTGGGTCAGCAGGTCCTGCGACCGCTGGCGGACGTAGAAGAGCGCGGTTTCGCGGATCGCCTTGGCCTTGGCCGGGTCGGTGTGGTCCAGCTCGTTGGCCTTTTCCTCCAGCTTGCCGTCCATCTCCTGCGACAGATAGATCATCTGTTCGAGGCGGCCCATCGCGGTCCACAGGTTCGCGCGTTCGGTGTCGATGGCGGCATTGTCCATCAACAGCTCGTCCTTGCCGGACTGGAGCCGCTTGAGGATCGAGGCGATGTGGCTCTGCGCGGACTTGTACCCGTCGAAATAGTCGCGGACCTTGTTGCCGAACGGGATCATGCCGAACAGCTTTTTGGGTTCGAGCAGATTGCCCTGCCGGCCGGGATCGAGGTCCTCGATCGTGCGGCGCAGTTGCGCCAGATCGGCGCCGACGCCCGATTCCTGGTCCATCGCCTTTACGGGGCGGTCGAGGAAGCGGTTCGACTGGCCGGCGGCCTCGCGGATTTCGCGTGCGCCCAGGTTGCTGATCGCATCGACCCGCTTGCCGAATTCGGGCGAGTTCGCGTCCTGGGCGACCAGCTGATCGATGAAGTCGTCGACGCGGCGCTGGAGTTCGGTGCGCTTGGTATCGTCGACCGGGACCAGCCCGGCGGCCTTGGCCGGGGCGACGGTCGGCACCGGATCTGGCGGGGTCAGCACCAGTGCTGGCTCTTCGGTCGTCTGCGTTGCCATATTTCCTCCACGTCGTCCGCCGGTTGATGCCATGCGAACACGGTATCGTTCAACTGTCCTATTTATGTAATACACGTTGGGGGTGCAAGGTCGGCAGGCAGGAAGAAGGTTGGTTCACGCGAAGGCGCGGAGGCGCGGAGGGGTTTCGTACCGGGAAAACGCCCGCGACCGGGAGACGCCTTCGCTCGCTGAACCGATGGAGACGAGGCCGCTGGCGCGGGTGAGCTTGGAGCCAGGCGCACCCCTCCGCGCCTCCGCGCCTTCGCGTGAACCATCTTCTTCTTGTCCCATGCCGCAACGCAACAAGCAGGGGTCTTCCGGTTTGGCGCGAAATACGCTAAGCGCGCGGCCAATTGCACTCCCGCAGTATCCAGGAAATACCATGAGCCTTCGCAACGTGGCGATCATCGCCCACGTCGATCACGGCAAAACCACGCTCGTCGATCAGTTGTTCCGTCAGTCCGGCACGTTCCGCGACAATCAGCGCGTCGAGGAACGCGCGATGGACTCGAACGACCTCGAAAAGGAACGCGGGATCACCATTCTCGCCAAGCCGACCTCGGTCGAATGGGTGCCGCCGGCGGGTGGCGAACCGGTGCGGATCAACATCGTCGACACCCCCGGCCACGCCGATTTCGGTGGCGAGGTCGAGCGCATCCTGTCGATGGTCGACGGCGTCGTGCTGCTGGTCGATTCGTCGGAAGGCGCGATGCCGCAGACGAAGTTCGTGACCGGCAAGGCGCTGGCGCTGGGCCTGAAGCCGATCGTCGTGGTCAACAAGGTCGACCGCAGCGACGCGCGCATCCAGGAAGTGCTGGACGAGGTGTTCGACCTGTTCGTGTCGCTTGACGCGAATGACGAACAGCTGGATTTCCCGGTGCTCTATGCGTCGGGCCGCAACGGCTATGCCTCGACCGACATGGATGCGCGCGAAGGCACGCTGCAGCCGATGTTCGAGACGATCGTCAGCCATGTCCCGCCGCCCGCGCTCGACGTCGATGCGCCGTTCACCTTCCTGGTGACGCTGCTCGACCGCGACAACTTCCTCGGCCGCATCCTGACCGGCCGCGTCAATTCGGGCACGGTGAAGCTGAACCAGCCGATCCACGCGCTCGACAATTACGGCAACGTGATCGAAACCGGCCGCGCGTCGAAGATCATGGCGTTCCGCGGGCTGGAGCGCGTGCCGGTCGACGAGGCGAAGGCGGGCGACATCATTTCGCTGGCGGGTCTCACCGTCGCGACCGTCGCCAACACCATCGCCGATACGTCGGTCAGCGTGCCGCTGAAGGCGCAGCCGATCGATCCGCCGACGCTGTCGATGCGTTTCGCGGTGAACGATTCGCCGATGGCGGGGCGTGAGGGCACCAAGGTCACCAGCCGCATGATCCGCGACCGCCTGATGCGCGAAGCGGAATCGAACGTGGCGGTGAAGGTCACCGAAGCCGACGACCGCGACAGCTTCGAAGTCGCCGGCCGCGGCGAATTGCAGCTGGGCGTGCTGATCGAAACGATGCGCCGCGAAGGGTTCGAACTGGGCATTTCGCGTCCGCGCGTGCTGTTCGGCACCGACGAGCAGGGCAACAAGACCGAGCCGTACGAAACCGTCGTGATCGACGTGGACGAGGAGTTCTCGGGCACGGTCGTCGACAAGATGAACCAGCGCAAGGCCGAGATGACCGACATGCGCCCGTCGGGTGGCGGCAAGACGCGCATCACCTTCTCGGCACCGTCGCGCGGCCTGATCGGCTATCACGGCGAGTTCCTGTCGGACACGCGCGGCACCGGCATCATGAACCGGCTGTTCGAGAAGTACGGTCCGCACAAGGGCCAGATCGAAGGCCGTAAGAACGGCGTGCTGATCTCGAACGGTGCCGGCGAAGCGCAGGGCTATGCGCTGGGTCCGCTCGAGGAACGCGGCATCCTGTTCGTCGGGCATGGCGAAGCGCTGTACGAGGGCATGATCATCGGCGAGAACGCCAAGACGGACGACCTCGAGGTCAATCCGATGAAGGCGAAGCAGCTGACGAACTTCCGCGCATCGGGCGGCAAGGACGACGCGATCCGCCTGACCCCGCCGAAGAAGATGACGCTGGAACAGGCGATCGCCTATATCGACGATGACGAGATGGTCGAGGTGACGCCGAAGAACATCCGTCTGCGCAAGCGGCACCTGGACCCGCACGAGCGGAAGAAGGCGAGCCGGGCCAAGGCCGCAGCGTAAGCTCGGCCGAGCCTCAAGGCTCGCCCGGCCGGCCTTGCGGAAGGCAAGGACCGACGACGTGGCTTTGCCACGTCGGGCCACCGGAAACGAAAGCCGCCCCGGAAGCGATTCCGGGGCGGTTTGTCGTTCGGCGACGGGCGGTTGCGGCGCTCTCGAGAAGAAGCGGGACCCCGGGTCAAGCCCGGGGTGACGATCGGGGTGAGCTATCGCCTTAAGCGGCGGGCCTCGACACCCACCGCCCCTCAGGCGTCCGGCACCGGCTCCCGCAGCAACGGGATCAGTTCGCGATTGAGGTCGTCCAGATCCATCGCGCCGGCCTTGGCGTAGCGGACGATCCCGCGGCGATCGATGATGTAGTTGGTCGGGACGGCGGGCCGGGCATGGGTGATGCCCTTGATCGCCTTGGCCGGGGTGATCGCCAGCGCGGCGAACAGCGCCTTCATCTTGTAGATCGGCACCGACCCTTCGGTGGTGACCGCGAAGACTCGGGCGCCATGTTTCTTGACCTGACGGTAATAGCCGTCGAGCAGCGGCAGCTCGACGCGGCACGGCACGCACCAGGTCGCCCAGAAATTGACGAGGATGACCTCGCCGCGATGCTCGGCGATGGTGGTCTTCGTCCCGTCGGCCAGCGTCAGTTCGATCGGCGGCGCAGGCTGTCCGACCTTCAGTTCCTTGGCGGCGGCCGGCGTCGCGACGATCAGCGCGGCGGCGAGCGGTAGAGTCCAGTTCGGCATGTTCGTGTCCCCCCTGCCGCCATCATCGCGCGAACGCGGCGGCGGTCAAGCGGCGGTCACAGGAACAGCCATCCGACCGTCGCGCCGACCGCGACGATCGTCGGCGTCACCCAGCCTCCCTTCAATCGCCACGCCATTGCCAGCGCTGCGGCGAACAGCGCCGCGCCGACCGGCGGATCGACCCGCCCGCCGGTCACCAGCGCCAGTTGCACGAAGGTCGCGGCGATGATTCCAACAACCGCCGCCGCCACGCCGGTCAGCGCATGGCGCAGCGAGGGGGCGTCGACGACGCGCTCGAGCCGTTCGAAGAAGATCAGCGAAAAGGCGAAGGCAGGGAGAAACATGCCGAGCGTGATCGCCAGCGCACCGGCCAGGCCGCCCGCAACGAAGCCGACGAAGGTCGCGAAGATGACCAGCGGCGCGGGAATGACATTGGCGAAGGCGACCCCGTCTAGGAACGCCGCATCGCCGATCCAGCCACGGCCGACCGTATCGGCACGGACATAGGGGATGGCGGTATAGGCCCCGCCAAAGGTCAGCAGGCCACCTTTCAACCCGGCGATGAAGAGCGCGACGACCGTGAGCGGCTGGACCGACGCTGCGGCAGGGGTGGGCGGGGCGATGGAGAGGCTGGCAACGGCGGCGGCGATGCCGGCAAGTCCGATCGCGAGCGCAAGCGGCGGGCGGTGCTTCATTGCATAGACGGCGCCGCCAGCCAGCAACGGGATCCAGAACGGCACCCGGCCCAGCGTCGCGGCGACCGCCGCCAGCGCGATCAGCGCCAGCAGCCGATCCTCCACGACATGCTGACCGATCCGCATGACGGCACGCAGGATGACGGCGAGGATCGCGACCTGGATGCCGAGCAGCAGGCCTCCGAGCGCCACGCTGCCCTGCACGACGGTGACGTACAGCCAGCCGACCAGCAGCATCAGGCAGAAGCCGGGCAGCATGAAACCGAGGCCGGCGAGCAGCCCGCCGATCCGCCCGCGCGCCAGCACGCCGAAATGGACGCAGAGTTCGTGGGCTTCGGGCCCGGGCAGGATTTGCAGCACGGCGAGCAGCCGATTGAACCGGCCCTTGTCGATCCAGCGTTCTTCCTCGACCAGCGCCTGCCGCAACATCGCGATCTGCGCGACCGGGCCGCCAAAGGCGAGACAGCCGAAGCGCAGGAATTTGCAGAATAGTGGTATCAAGCCGATCGACGGCGGACGGGACGGTGCGGCAATTTCCATGAACGAACGCTCCCAAGGCCGCGCGAACGCGGCCGGTGGAGCGGAACTTGGACGCAGGCGTCTGAACGGGCGTCCGCATTGCCCGTAGGCGGAATTGCACACCGACCGGGCAACGAAGTCAAGATCGCCCCCTCGCGCAGCCCCGCCCGCGCTGCTATCTCCCGCCCATGCCCCATCTCTATCTCGTCGACGGCTCCGGCTATATCTTTCGCGCCTATCACCGGCTGCCGCCGCTGACCAACCAGCATGGCGAGCCGGTGGGGGCGGTCTATGGCTATACCACCATGCTGTGGAAGCTGGCCGATGCGCTGCACAAGGCGGATGGGCCGACGCACATGGCGGTCATCCTTGACAAATCGTCGAAGACGTTCCGCAACGACCTGTACGATCAGTATAAAGCGCATCGGCCGCCGCCGCCCGAGGACCTGGTGCCCCAGTTCCCGATGATCCGCGATGCGACGCGGGCGTTCAGCCTGCCGTGCATTGAGGAAGAGGGGCTGGAGGCCGACGACATCATCGCCTGTTATACGCAGGCGGCGCTGGCGCAGGGCTGGGCGGTGACCATCGTCAGTTCCGACAAGGATCTGATGCAGCTGATGACCGACCCGTCGGTCGACATGCTCGACACGATGAACAACCGGACGCTGGGGCCGGACCATGTGGTCGAGAAGTTCGGCGTGACCCCGAACAAATTGGGCGACGTGCTGGCGCTGATGGGCGACAGCGTCGACAATGTGCCGGGCGTGCCGGGGGTCGGGCCGAAGACCGCCGCCAAGCTCATCAACGAGCATGGCGACCTTGAAGCCGTCCTCGCCGCGGCGCCCGAGATGAAGAAGGGCAAGCTGCGCGACAACCTGATCGACCATGCCGACAATGCGCGGCTGTCGAAGGTGCTGGTGACGCTGAAATGCGATGGCGGGCTGCCCGAACCGCTCGACGCGCTGGAATTGCAGGGGATTCCGGAGGCGCCGCTGCGCGCGTTCCTCGAACATCACGGGTTCCGCACGTTGCTGACCAAGCTCGGCCAGGTTGCCGATACGCCGGTTGAGACGCCCGCCGCGCCGGTGGCGCAGGACGACGAGCCGGCCTGCGATCATGACGCATACGAGACGGTGGTGACGCAGGAGGCGCTCGACCGCTGGGTGCAGGTCGCGCGGCATCAGGGCTGGGTGGCGATCGATACCGAGACGACGGGTCTGGACGCGACGCGGGCAGAGCTGGTCGGCGTGAGCATGGCGCTGCACCCGAACCTCGCCTGCTATATTCCGATCGGCCACGGCGGGACCGACATGTTCGCGGAGAAGCCGGAACAGCTGTCGCGCGAGGCGGTGCTGGCGACGTTGAAGCCGTTGTTCGAGGACGAGAGCGTCCTGAAAATCGGCCATAACCTGAAGTACGACATGATCGTGCTGGCGCGCGCCGGGCTGACCGTCGCGCCCTATGACGACACGATCGTCATGAGCTTTGCGCTCGACGCCGGGTTGCACGGGCATGGCATGGACGAACTGGCCGCGACGCATCTCCAGCATAGCTGCATCGCGTACAAGGACGTGGTGGGGACGGGGAAGAAGCAGATCGGCTTTGGCGAGATCGACCTGAAGACCGCCACCCGCTATGCCGCCGAGGATGCCGATGTGACGCTCCGGCTGTGGCGGCGGTTCAAGCCGCGGCTGCCTTATGAGTCGGCGACGCGGGTGTACGAGATGGTCGACCGGCCGCTGGTGCGGGTGATCGCCGACATGGAGCAGGCCGGGATCAAGGTCGATGCCGGCGTGCTGGCCAAGCTGTCGGAGGATTTCTCCGCCCGCATTGCGGCACTGGAAACCGAAATCCACGAGCTGGCGGGGACGAAGTTCACCATCGGGTCACCGAAGCAGTTGGGCGACGTGCTGTTCGTGACGCTGGGCATCAAGGGCGGGCGCAAGGGCAAGTCAGGGGTCTATTCCACCGACGTCAACGAACTGGAACGGATCGCCGCCGACAAGGATTCGCCCGGCGCGGCGATCGCGGCGAAGGTGCTCGACTGGCGGCAACTGTCCAAGCTGAAAAGCACCTATACCGATGCGTTGCAGGCGCAGATCAACCCGGCGACCGGGCGGGTGCATACGTCGTACAGCCTGACCGGTGCGCAGACGGGACGGCTGTCGTCGACCGATCCCAATCTGCAGAACATCCCGATCCGCACCGAGGTCGGCCGGCAGATCCGCGATGCGTTCGTGGCCGAGCCGGGCAATGTCATCCTGGCGGCCGACTATTCGCAGATCGAGCTGCGGCTGGCGGCGCATATCGCCGACGTACCGCAGCTGCGCGAGGCGTTCGAACGCGGCGACGACATCCACAGCATCACCGCGCAGGAGCTGTTCGGCGAGGTCAACCGCGACACGCGCGGGCGGGCCAAGACGATCAACTTCGCGATCCTCTACGGCATCAGCCGCTGGGGGCTGGCCGGGCGGCTGGACGTGAGCGCGGACGAGGCGCAGGCGATGATCGATCGCTATTTCGACCGCTTCCCCGGCATCAACCGCTATATCGCCGAGACGACGCAGAGCGTGCGCACGACCGGCTTCACCACGACCTTGTTCGGGCGCAAGACGCATTTCCCGCGCATCCAGTCGAAGGTGCAGCATGAGCGGCAGGGCGCCGAACGCGCCGCGATCAACGCGCCGATCCAGGGGACGAGCGCCGACATCATCAAGCGGGCGATGGCGCGGATGGGGCCTGCGCTGGCCGAGGCCGGCCTCACCGAAGTGCGGATGCTGTTGCAGGTGCACGACGAACTGGTGTTCGAACTGCCCGAGGGGCTGGTCGAGGCGGCGACGCTGGTGATCCGGCAGGTGATGGAGACGGCGGCGGAACCGGTGGTGCAGCTGTCGGTGCCGCTGGGCGTGGAGATCGGGACGGGCAAGAGCTGGGGCGCGGCGCACTAGAGCGGTTTCCGACCAGATTGAGCCATCGTCATCGCCGTGCGGGCGCCCGCTTCGCGGCGGGGTGATTTCCCGCCGGGGCCGCGTTGCTCGTCGGTTACGATGCGACTGCATCGCTCCCTCCTCGCGCCTTGCCCCAAACCGAAATCCCCTCCGTGCCGACGATCCAATCTGGTCGGAAACCGCTCTAGCGCCGGGTTCGCCCTATCGGCGTGGCTGGCACAGTAGCCGCTCGAGACCGGGCAGGGCGACGATACGCACGCCTGTCATGCCGATTTTGCGTGCCGCGACGTCTACCGGCGTGGCACCGGAAGCGGCGGTGGTAACGAAGCCCGCGCAATGCAGTGCGGCGTTCGACAGGTGCAGCATGTCGGTCGCTCCCGCCGCGTCCGGTACATGCCGGGGAACCGGCTGTCCAAGCGCTGGATCGTTGAGGCGGTATAGCACCGACGGCGACAGGCCGTGTCTGGCGTACAGCGCATCCTGCGCAGCGATCCATCCGTTCAGTCGGGCATCTTCGCGCGCGATCGTCGCCGCCACCTCGTCCGGCGTCGCGCCGGCGCCGGTCATCGCCGTGCGTAGCTGCGCATGCATGTCGCTTCGCGACGCCGCGTCGGGCGCACCGTGCCACAGCACGAGCGCCCCGGGTAATATGGTTCGGTGCGCGGCGGCGGCGAACAGATAATTGGCGCACGACGATGCGCAGACGCCGTCGACGACGATGCTCAGACGGCGCGCCTCGACCATTCCGGCCATCGCCAGCGCGGTTTCCGCTTCGCCGCCCGCCGAATTGATGACGACTCGTTGCACTTTGTCCGTCAGATGCCGTTCGAGCGCAGCGGCATCCCCCGGACGGATCAGCCCGCTGATCCGCACGGTGGCGGCATCGACCGGGGTGATGCGAAAGGAACCCGTCGCCTCGCCCCATGGCGACCCGGTCGCCGCGATCAGCAGCGCCAGCGATGCGGCGATCGACATGCCGTGTTCCTTCCCGATACTGGCATAGACTGCCCGACGCAGGGCAGGATGCGCGCTACGCCGTCGTGTCGCAACCGCCGGCGATTGCGAAGGCCAGTCCGGTTATCGACCCTTCGCCTCCAACCACCGGTCGATCTGCTCGATCTCCTCCTGCTGCGTGTCGATCACCGCCTGCGCCAGCGTGCGGGCCTCAGGGTCCTTGCCATGCGCCAGTTCGGTGCGGGCCATCGCCACCGCCGCCGCGTGGTGAACGCGCATCTGCTGCATGAAATCGACATCGGCGTCGCCGGTATAGGGCGGGGCCTTGGTCATCATGGCGGCCATCGATTGCTTGTAGCCGCGTGTCGCTGCGGAGTCCGTCGCCCCTGGCGCCATCGCGTCATGCGCCATGGCGTCGTGAGGTTGCGCGCCGTTGCCGGGGGCGGGCTGTTGCGAACAGGCCGCCAGCAGGGTGAGGCCGAGGATCGTCGCGGCTGGCTTCATCGATCGTCTCCATCGTTGCGGTAGTCCAAAGGCCGGGGCGTCCGATCGTTCCGACCGTTGCCCGCAAGCCGCACCCCGCGGGCAAAGCGCATACGGGGGCTATGGGGAGCGGACGCCCTGGCGTAAGAGGCCGCGATGATCGATCCTTCGCGCGTCGCGTGACCGACGCGCCGACCCAACCCGCCGACGACATCGCCGCCCTGGCCAAGGGCGGGCGGACGAACGTGTTCGGTTTCGTCCTGCGGCTCGTCGCGCGCCTGCCGTTCCTGTTCATCGCCGGACGCATCTATGGCCCGGAAATCGTCGGGCGGTTCGCGCTGGCGGTGCTGGTGGTCGAACTGGCGGCGCTGGTCGCCACGCTGGGGTTGAAGCGGGGGCTGGCGCAGGCGCTGTCGTCGACCGACCGGCCGCATGCCCATGTCGTGTGGGACGCACTGGCGGTCGCGTTCATCATGTCCGTCGCGGCCAGCGCCGTGCTGTTCGTATTCCCGCAGGTGATGTATCCGAACAGCGAGGTGATCGGGTTCGAGCGCCTGCTGCCGCTGATCGTGTTCGCCATCGCCTGGTCGGACGTCAGCTTGGCGGCGCTTGCCTATCGGTTGAACGTCAAGGCGGCGGTGACGGCGCGCGCGGTGGTGGAGCCGTGGACGATCTCGATCGCGGCTTGGGCGCTCAGCTATTATTCGACGCGCGACGGGCTGATCATGAGCTACGTCCTGTCGATGGCGGCGGCGCTGGTCGCGTCGATCGTGCCGTTCATCCGCAGCTATGGCCTGCCCTATGGCTGGTCGCCGCATCTGCGGCCGATGCTGGCGCTGGTGAAGCGCAACATGCCGCTGGCCGGGGCCGATGCGATCGAATGGGGCACGCGCAACGTCGATCGCTTCATTCTGGGGCTGCTTTTCGGGCCGGCGATTGTCGGCATCTACTATATGGCGCAGCAGGTCGCGTCGCTGCCGCAGAAGCTGAAGACCAGTTTCGACCCCGTGCTGGGCCCGGTCATCACCCAGAGCCTGGCGGCGGACGACAAGAGCGCAGTCGCGCGGCAGGTGCGGCAGGTCGGTTTCTGGATCATCACCGCGCAGGCGGCGCTGGCGCTGGCCGGGAGCATCCCGGCGTCCGGCGTGATGGGCGTGGTCGGGCGCGAGTTCGTGAGTGGCGCGGGGGCACTGTCGTTCCTGCTGATCGCGGAGGTGCTGGCAGCGAAAGGCGCGGTGTCGGAAGCGGCATTGGTCTATATCGCGCGGCATCGCAACCTGATGATCTCGATCGGGCTGCTGACGTTCCAGGTCGTGCTGAGCTTCGCGTTGGTATTCCTGATGCGATCGTTCGGCCTGCCGCAAAATTATGCGGCGGTGGGGCCGGCGATGGCCTTGTGCATCTCGGTCGCGCTGGGATCGGTCATCAAGTCGGGGCTGCTGTCGAAGCTGCTCGGCCATAGCGTGCGCGATTTCCGCCCCGCCTTGCTATGGGCGGTGCTGGCCGCGGCGCTGATCGGATCGGCGATCATGCAGCTGCCCAAGCGGTTCGAATGGGCCGAGATGCTGTTCGGCATACCCGTGATCCTCGCGACCTATTTCGCGATCCTGTGGCGCTGGGCGTTCCGGCCGGAGGACAAGGCGCTGTTCCACAAGAGCGCGGCGGCGAGCGAGGCGACCATCCCGACCGACCGGTACAAGGTGTAGCGGGCGGGCGGTCGTCGCCCCAGATCGAGAGCGGGTCCTGCCGCGACATGCGTCATCCCCGCGCAGGCTGGGATCTCTCGCCGACAGCACCCGGCAGGAGCCGCGAGAGGCCCCAGCCTTCGCTGGGGCGACGTTTGCCGGTCGGCAGATTACTCGTTGGGGGCGAAGCGCGCCCGTTACCGGAACGGCGGTTCGTTGAATGCGCGCAGCTTGCGGCTGTGCAGCCGGGCGCCCTCCAGTCGCAGCTGCTCGCAGGCCTCGATGCCGATGCGCATATGTTCGTTGATCGCGCGTTCGTAGAAACGGTTGGCCTGTCCGGGCAGTTTCAGTTCGCCGTGGAGCGGCTTGTCCGAAACGCACAGCAGCGTGCCGTAGGGGACGCGGAAGCGGTAGCCCTGCGCGGCGATGGTCGCCGATTCCATGTCGATCCCGACCGCGCGGCTGAGCGAGAAGCGCAGCGCCGAGCGGCTGAAGCGCAATTCCCAGTTGCGGTCGTCGGTGGTGACGATGGTGCCGGTGCGCAGGCGCTTCTTCAACTCATCGCCCGACTGGCCCGACACGATCTCCGCCGCGCGCGCCATCGCGACCTGCACCTCGGCGATCGCCGGGACGGGAATTTCGGGCGGCAGCACGTCGTCGAGGACATGGTCGTCGCGCAGATAGGCGTGGGCGAGGACATAGTCGCCGATCCGCTGGCTGGGACGCAGGCCGCCGCAATGGCCGATCATCAGCCATGCCTCCGGCCGCATGACCGCCAAATGGTCGCAGATCGTCTTCGCGTTGGACGGGCCGACGCCGATATTGACCAGCGTGATCCCGGTGCCGTCGGGCGCAACGAGGTGATAGGCCGGCATCTGGTGCCGCCGCCATGCGCTGTCGCTGACCATGCGTTCCGCATCGTCGCCGGCGGTCGCCAGCACGCCGCCCGCGCCGGACAGCGCGGTATAGCGGCTGGGCGTGCCATCGGCGGCGGGCTTCAGCTGCTCGCCGGCCCAGCGGACGAATTCGTCGACATAGCGGTGATAGTTGGTGAACAGCACGTACTGCTGGATGTGCTCGGGCGGCGTGCCGGTGTAATGGCGCAGGCGTGCGAGCGAGAAGTCGGTGCGCAGGCCGTCGAACAACGCCAGCGGGCGATGCGCATCCTGCGACGCCCAGAGGCCATCGGCGATCTCGTCACCGATATGCGCCAGCTCGGTCGCAGGGAAATAGCGGGCGAGTTCGGTCGCCGATACCGCGTCGAGGCTGAGTGCGTGCCCCGCGTCGAGGACATAGGGGAAGGGAATTTCCTGCCGCCCCGCAACCGCCTCGACCGTCACGTCGTGGTTTTCGATCAGCAGGTCGAGCTGCTCGGTCAGATAGGCGGCGAACATCGCCGGCTTGGTCACGCTGATGCGATATTCGCCGGGCGTCGTCAGCCGGCCATAGGCGCGCGACGGCGTCGGCCGTTCGCTGCTGCCGCGATAGGTCAGGCGGATTTCGGGATAGGCGAACGACCCGTCGACCCTGGCGGAAGAGGGCGGGGGCGTGCCGTCGGTGAGGTAGCGGTCCAGCGCGGCGCGGAGGCGCGCGACCGAGGCGGTGTAGAGCCGATCGAGTTCGGCGACGATCTGGGAAGCCTGCGTCATCGACCGTGGCTAAGGCGGCGCGCGGCGCAACGCAAGCCCCCGGCGCGCGCGTAACGCGCCGGGGGCAGCGGCCTCAGGTCGCCGAGGGCGGGACCTTCGGCGTGGCGTCGGCCTCGCGCTTCTTTTCCATCAGCTTGGACGCACCGAACGCGGCGCCGGCAATCGCGGCGGCGGCACCGGCGACGATCGCGGCGGTCGCGCCGGGATGTGCCTTCACGGTTTCGGCGGTCGACTTGGCGGCGCTGCTGACGGCATCGCGCGACTTGGCAGCGGCGTCGCTGACGCTGTCCTTGGCCGAGGCGTAGGTCGCCGATGCCTTTTCGGCGAGCGTGCCCGAGGTTTCGGCGACGTCGTTCGCGATGTCGTTGGCGACATCCTTCGCGGCGTTGGTCGTGGTCGTCGTGTCGGTCATGACGTTCCCTTTCCTGATCGATATGGCTGCGTAACTACCGACTAACTCGAACGGTCGCCGCCGGTTCCGTTACAACCGGCGGGAAATGGCCCCTTGTCCCACGACGTCGCACCAGCGAAGGCTGGGGCCTCGCGCGGCTCCTGCTGCGTGCTGTCACCGTAAGACCCCAGCCTTCGCTGGGGTGACGTGTGCGTGCGAGTCTGCGCGAACAGCGTTAGAGCGATGCCAGCAGGTTTTCGGCGGAACTGACCTTGAACTCGCCGGGTGCCTCGACATGCAGCGCCTCGACCACGCCGTCGTTCACCAGCATCGCATAGCGTTGCGAGCGGGTGCCCATGCCATAGGCCGAGCCGTCCATGGTCAGCCCGATCGCCTTCGCGAAATCGGCATTGCCGTCGGCCAGCATCGTTACCTTGTCACCCGCATCGCCGGCCTTGGCCCAGGCCGACAGGACGAAGGCGTCGTTGACCGCGGTGCAGGCGATTTCGTCCACGCCCTTGTCACGGAATGCCTGCGCCTGTTCGACGAAGCCGGGCAGGTGCCTGGCCGAGCAGGTCGGAGTGAAGGCGCCGGGGACCGAGAACAGCGCGACGCGACGCCCGGCGAAGAAATCATCGGTCGATACCTGGTCCGGGCCGTCGGGCGTGACCTTGGTAAGGGTGGCGTGGGGCAGGCGGTCGCCGACCTTGATCGTCATGAATCTCTCCGCTTCGGGTCCGGCGCACGATGCGCGCCGCCATGCAGCTTGGGTGCGCTCATGGTCCTTTTCAACCATGGCGCTCGGTCGCGGGCGGGATTAGCGTCGGCGGCATGATGGACCAGACGCGATTCCTTGCCGGAGAGATTTTGCTTGCCATGCCGGGGATCGGCGATCGCCGGTTCGACCATGCGGTGATCGCGATGTGCACCCATGACGAAGAGGGCGCGATGGGGGTCGGGATCGGCGATACGATCGACGGCCTGGGGCTGCATGCGCTGTTGAAGCAGCTCGACATCGAACCGGGCGAGGCGCCCGATGCGCCGATCCACCTCGGCGGGCCGGTCGAAACGCGGCGCGGCTTCGTGCTGCACGACGACAGCTGGAGCGGGCAGGACACGATCGACGTGGCCGGCAAATGGGCGCTGTCCGGGTCGATCGACGTGCTGCGCGCCATTGCGGCGGGCAGCGGGCCGTCGCGCTACCTGATCGCGCTGGGCTATGCCGGCTGGGAAGCCGGACAGCTGGAGAGCGAATTGTCGCGCCATGGCTGGATGAACGTCGCCGGCGACGGGGCGCTGCTGTTCGACGTGCCGACCGCGACGCGCTGGCGCGGCGGGTTCGAACGGGCGGGCATCGATCCGCGGTTGCTGGCGCTGGGTGCGGGAACCGCCTGACCACGGCATATAAAGGAATCTTTATATAGGATTTGCGTTTCGGCGGGGCCGCCGGTAGAGGCGGACCATCCGCCATGGGTGCGCCCATGGCCCCACGCAGGAGCATCCCATGGCTACCGCCATTGCCGACAAGCAGACCGATTACGTCATTCGCGACATCAGCCTCGCCGATTTCGGTCGCAAGGAAATCGAGATCGCCGAAACCGAAATGCCGGGCCTGATGGCGCTGCGCGACGAGTTCGGTGCGTCGCAGCCGCTGAAAGGCGCGCGCATCACCGGTTCGCTGCACATGACGATCCAGACCGCGGTGCTGATCGAGACGCTGGTGGCGCTCGGCGCCGACGTCCGCTGGGCGACCTGCAACATCTTCTCTACGCAGGACCATGCCGCTGCCGCGATCGCGGCCAAGGGCATTCCGGTGTTCGCGGTGAAGGGCGAGAGCCTGGCGGACTATTGGGACTATGTCGGCGACATCTTCAACTGGGGCGACCAGACCGCCAACATCATCCTCGACGATGGTGGCGACGCGACGATGTTCGCGCTGTGGGGCGCGAAGCTCGAAGCCGGCGCGACGCTGGGCGAGCCGGAGAATGAGGAAGAAGTCGAGTTCCAGCGCGCGCTGAAGGCGTTCATCGCCAAGCGTCCGGGCTATCTGACCGAAACCGTCAAGAACCTGAAGGGCGTGTCCGAAGAGACGACGACCGGCGTCCACCGCCTGTACGAAATCGCGAAGAAGGGTGAGCTGCCCTTCCCGGCGATCAACGTGAACGACTCGGTCACCAAGTCGAAGTTCGACAACCTCTATGGCTGCAAGGAATCGCTGGTCGACGCGATCCGTCGCGCGACCGACGTGATGCTGGCCGGCAAGGTCGCGTGCGTCGCGGGCTTCGGTGACGTCGGCAAGGGCAGCGCCCAGTCGCTCCGCAACGGCGGCGCGCGTGTCATGGTCACCGAGATCGATCCGATCTGCGCGCTGCAGGCGGCGATGGAAGGGTTCGAGGTCGTGACGATGGACGAGGCCGTCGAACGCGCCGACATCTTCTGCACCGCGACCGGCAATGCCGACGTCATCACCGCCGAGCATATGGCGAAGATGAAGCCGATGAGCATCGTCTGCAACATCGGCCACTTCGACAGCGAGATCCAGATCGCCGCCCTGTCGAACTATGAATGGGACGAAGTGAAGCCGGGCACCGACCTGGTGAAGTTCCCCGATGGCAAGCAGATCATCGTGCTGGCGAAGGGCCGCCTCGTGAACCTCGGCTGCGCCACGGGCCACCCGTCGTTCGTGATGTCGTCGTCCTTCACCAACCAGGTTCTGGCGCAGATCGAGCTGTGGACCAAGGGCGAGAACTACAAGAACGAAGTGTACGTTCTGCCCAAGCACCTCGACGAAAAGGTCGCGGCGCTGCATCTCGAAAAGCTGGGCGTGAAGCTCAGCAAGCTGACCGAGAAGCAGGCGTCGTACATCGGCGTGCCGGTCGAAGGGCCGTTCAAGCCGGACCATTATCGCTACTGATCGCCCACGCGATCCGACGCCACAGGGGGCGGGCATCCACCGGGTGCCCGCCCCTTTTGTTGCACGTTTGCAACGCTCTGCGCCGAAACCACCCCGGCAATCATTCAATACGTTGCAAATGAAACCGACTGCGTATCGTAGGAATGCATATAACTGTATGAGTAAGGGGTCTGTTTCATGAACCAGTCAACGTCGCGTTTGCGTGCCGGTGTCGCCCGCAGTGCCGTTGTCGTCGCCGCGCTGATGGCATCGGCGGCCGCCACCGCGCAGACTGCCGCGCCCGGCAACAGCGATAACATTCCGATCCCGGCAGACCCCGCCGCGCAGACCGCCGAAGACGCCAGCAACGGCGACGAAATCGTCGTCACCGGTACGCGCATCCGTCGCCCGGACTTCGAATCGCCCAGCCCGGTCGTCTCCGTCAGCGCCGCCGCGATCCAGCAGGCCGGCAGCACCAACCTGACCGACATCATCGCGCAGGTCCCCGCGCTGCAGGGGTCGACGACCTCGGCCGATACCGCGGGCAGCGGCGTCGGCATCGGCGCGTCGGGCCTCAACGTGCTGAACCTGCGCAACCTTGGCACCGATCGCACGCTGGTGCTGATCGACGGCCGTCGCCAGGTCGCGTCGGTTCCGGGGTCGCAGGCGATCGATATCGGTACGATCCCGAGCGATCTGGTCGAGCGGTTCGACGTTCTGACCGGCGGCGTGTCGGCGGTGTACGGTGCCGACGCGGTGACCGGCGTGGTCAACTTCGTCCTGAAGCGCAACTTCGAGGGCATCACCGCCCGCGCTCAGGCCGGCATTTCCGAATATGGCGATGCGGGCAAGCGCCTGCTGGCCGTCACCGTCGGCAAGAATTTCGCCGACGGCCGCGGCAACGTCGCGCTTGCCTATGAATATGGTTCGGAAAGCCGTCTGGAATCGCGAGACCGCGCGCGCCTGCGCGGGAACGGGCTGGTCAGCTTCCAGCGCAACCCGAACGATCCGGAGTTCCGGCCGGGCTATACCGGCGGTGCCAGCAACGGCATCCCCGACAATATCCCGACCCGCGACGTCCGCTACAACGACACCGCGCGCGAGGGTGGCATCGACGTCGATTTCGACGGTCAGCCGGACTATATCGTCAATGGCGCGGGACAGCTGGTTCCATTCCAGCTGGGCACCGTGTTGCGTCCCGGTTTCTCGCAGGGCGGCACCGGCACCAAGACCGCCGATTATCTCAACGACCTGCTGCCGCGCATCGACCGCCATGTTGTGAACGCGATCACGCATTTCGACGTGTCGCCGGCGCTGACGCTGTTCGCCGAGGGTAAATACGCCCGCAACAAGTCGTTCACCGTCGGTCAGCCGTCGTTTGACTATTATCTGTTGGCGGAGGACGGCAATCCGTATCTGCCGGCCGGCCTGCCCAATCTGGGCAATGGCGGCGTGCTGATTACCCGTGACAATTTCGACATCGGTCAGCGCGGTGAGACGATCACCCGCGAAACCTATCGCGCCGTCGTCGGTGCGAAGGGCCAGATCAACGACCATGGCAGCTACGAACTGTCCTATGTCTTCGGGCAGTCGGACATCGCCAACCGCTATGTCAACAACACCTATAACGACCGCTTCTATGCGGCGCTGGACGCGGTGCGCGATCCGTCGAACGGGCAGATCACCTGCCGGGTGAACCTGCAGCCGAACTGGACGCCGAACCAGCCCTATGCCAGCCGCACCGTGGTGAACCCGACGACGTTCCGGCCGGGTGAGTGCGTGCCGCTCAACCTGTTCGGCGATGGTGCGCCGAGCCAGGCGGCGCTCGATTTCGTGCGTGCGACCACCACCGACCGTTCGCGCCTGCGCCAGCATGTCGTGTCGGGATCGATCTCGGGCGATTTCGGTCAGTTCTTCAAGCTGCCCGGCGGTCCGGTCAACTTCGCGCTGGGTGCCGAGTATCGGAAGGAAGAGAGCCGGTTCGTGCCCGATGCCATCGCGGCACAGGGGCTGACCTTCACGAACTCGCTGGGTCGCGAAGAGGGTCAGTTCGACGTGAAGGAAGGCTTTGCCGAACTCGATGCGCCGATCCTGAAGGACCTGCCGTTCGCCTATCGCCTGAGCGTCGGCGCGGCGATCCGCTTCTCCGATTATTCGACCATCGGCGGCACGACGACGTGGAAGGTCAACGGCACCTACGCGCCGGTCCGCGACATCGTGTTCAACGGCACCTATTCGAAGGCGGTGCGCGCCCCGAATATCGGCGAGCTGTTCGCGGGTCAGTCGCAGACCTTTGCCTTCATCACCGACCCGTGCGATCGGGCCGAGTTGCAGAACGGCACGGCGACCCGCGCGGCGAACTGCCGCACGCTGCTGAGCGGTCTGGGCGTTGCCGATCCGGCCAATTACGTCGATGCGCGCTCGACCAACATCTCGGGCTTCTCGGGCGGTAACAGCCAGCTGCGTGAGGAAGAAGCGACGACCTGGACCGCGGGCGCTGTGCTGCAGCCGCGCTTCATCCCGGGCCTGTCGTTGCGTGCCGACTGGTACGACATCAACCTGCGCGGTGCGATCAACACGGTCGCGGCCAACGAAGTCGCGCGGCTGTGCGTCGATCAGGCCACGCTGGACAACGTCTTCTGCCGGTCGATCACGCGTACCAACGTCGCCAGCAACACGGCGGCCGTTGGCAACATCACCAGCTTCGTCGTCGCACCGCAGAATGTCGCGCGCTTCAGCACCGCCGGTCTGGACGTCAACGTCAACTACGCCTTCGATGCGGGTTCGGCGGGCCGTTTCAACCTGCGTCTGATCGGCAACTATCTGGACAAGCTGGAGTTCATCGGCACGCCGGGAGCCCCGGTCACCAACCGTCGCCAGGAAGCGGGGTATCGTGCGCCGAAGTACAGCGCGAATGCCGATCTGACCTGGTCGCTGGAGAATGTCACCGTCAACTACGGTGTCAACTTCATGGACAAGACGCTGCGCTACGCCAATCTGACGAACGAGAACAACCCGGACGTCGTTGCGCCCGAGTACAAGTACATCAAGGCGATGTGGCAGCACGATATTTATGTCAGCGTCGATGCGACCGACCGCTTCCAGTTCTTCGGTGGCGTGAACAACGTGTTCGGTCAGAAGGCGGACATTGCCGACACGACCTATATCCAGCAGGTCATCGGCCGCTACATGTTCGCGGGCGCTCGCATAAAGATGTAAGCGCACGCCCCGGGCGGCGATCCGTCGCCGGGAAGCGATAGAGGGGCGGCACCATGCGGTGTCGCCCCTTTTTCGTGCCGGTCGTGGTGAGGTCCGGGAAACGCGGCTTCCGCCCGGAGCGGCTCCGAATTGTTGCTGGTATGTGGCGGGGTGTTGCATGGCAACAACGCTGCCCCGCTAAATGACCCGTTTCGTACCGTTGCGACGAAAGGACCGGGCGAACTGCGCGCCGGTCGCATGCCCTAATATGGTATACTAAACTGAAAAGGGGGATCGACCGATGAAGCAACCGATATCGCGCTGGCGGCTGAACGCCGCACGCAGCGTCCTCGCCATGGCTGCCGTTCTGGCGGCGGCATCCGCTTCGGCGCAGGATGCGCCGGCGACCGTCGGCGACGAACAGGCAACGACCGATCCCGCCGAGGAGATCGTCGTGACCGGTTCGCGCATCGTGCGGCCCGAGCTGGAGGTTGCCAGCCCGATCGTGTCGGTCACCGCCGCCGCGATCGAGGCGACCGGTCTGAACAACATCACCGACGTGCTGATCCGCAATCCCGCGCTCAGCGCATCGGTCGGCGGTGCGCGGTCGGGCGGGGGCAGCCCGACGCCGCTGGCCGGCACCGGCGCCAATTTCCTGAACCTGCGCAATCTGGGGACGAACCGGACGCTGGTGCTGGTCAATGGCCGTCGCCACGTGGCGGGCGTCCCCAATACCGCCGCGGTCGACATCAACTCGATCCCGCAGGACCTGATCCAGCAGGTCGACGTGCTGACCGGCGGCGCGTCGGCGGTCTATGGCGCCGACGGCGTGTCGGGCGTCGTCAATTTCGTGCTGCGTCGCGATTTCGAAGGCGTGACCGCTCGATTGCAGGCCGGCATCTCGGACGATGGCGACGCCGGCAACCAGCTGGCATCGATCGTCGCCGGCAAGAACTTCGCCGGTGGACGCGGCAACGTCACGGCCGCCTATGAATACAGCAACACCGAACGGCTGAGCAGCTTTGCACGGCCATTTTCCGGCGATCCCGACCATTTCCAGGAATTGTGGCAGAACATCAACGATTTCCGCCCGGGCGCGAACGGCATTCCGTTCGACGATCCCAACATTCCGGATCGCATACTCTACACCAACCTGACCTGGGCGGACAGCGCGCCCGACGGCGCGGTCGACCTGAACCTCGACGGCATTCCCGACTTCACCGGCAGCGGCCTTCCCTATGACGGCGGCACCTTCCTGCCCGGCGGCAGCGGCCGTGCGATCGGCGGCACGTCGAACACGCCGACCGCGGGATATTTCGGCGACCTGTATCCGGCGATCGAACGCCATGCCGCCAACCTGCTGACCAGCTTCGAATTTTCGGACAAGGTCCGCTTCTTCGCAGAGGGCAAGTTCGTCCGGACCCGCGCCTATTCGGTCGGGCAGCCGAGCTTTGACTTCTACACCTATCTGATGCCCGACAATGCGTTCCTGAACGATCGGTTCGGCGCGAATGCGGCGCCCAACGGTGCCTTCATCTCGCGCGACAATTTCGACTTCGGCATTCGCGGCGAGCGGGTGCGGCGCGATACGTGGCGCGGGGTCGTCGGCTTCGACGGCGAGATCGCCGAGA
The DNA here is from genome assembly GCF_003951715.1 of Sphingomonas sp. ABOLH. Taxonomy (NCBI): domain Bacteria; kingdom Pseudomonadati; phylum Pseudomonadota; class Alphaproteobacteria; order Sphingomonadales; family Sphingomonadaceae; genus Sphingomonas; species Sphingomonas sp. ABOLH. The sequence continues at coordinate 93,924 of NZ_QQWV01000007.1, forward strand.
ACACGCGCTACGAAATCTCGTACGTCTATGGCCGCACCAGCGCGCGGTCGTCGCAGACGTCGAACCCGATCGGCGACCGTTATTATGCGGCGATCGATGCGGTGCGCGCGCCGGACGGATCGATCGTCTGCCGCTCGACGCTCGATCCGTCGGCGCTCAGCCCGGCGGCGACCACCTTCACCCCGGGGGCGGGCAGCCCGTGCCGGCCGCTCAACCTGCTGGCGAACGGCGTCGCGTCGCAGGCCGCGCTCGATTTCGTACTGGCGAGCAATGTCGGCCGCGCGCTGGTCGACCAGCATGTCGTGTCGGGATCGATCTCGGGCGACAGCCGTGCCGTCTTCGAACTGCCCGGCGGTCCGATCGGCTTTGCATTCGGTGCGGAATATCGGCGTGAGCGCAGCCGGTCGGACCCCGATCCGTTCAGCGTCCGGGGCGAGTTTCGCGATTCCGCCGCGCTGCCGCCCAGCGCCGGCAGCTTCGACGTCAAGGAAGTGTTCGGCGAAGTGAACGTGCCGCTGCTCGCCAACATGCGGTTCGCCGACCTGCTGTCGTTCGGCGCCGCCGCCCGCGTGTCGGACTATTCGACGGTGGGGTCGACCCGCACGTGGAAGTTCGACGGCATCTATGCGCCGATCCGCGACATCCGCTTCCGCGGCTCCTATTCGCAGGCGGTCCGCGCGCCCAATATCGGCGAATTGTTCCTGCCGACGACGGGCACGTTCGGCTTCGTGACCGATCCGTGCGATCTGGCGAACCGCAATCAGGGGACCCAGTATCGCGAGGCGAATTGCCGCACGCTGTTGGCCGGGCTGGGGCTGACTCCGCAGCAGATCGCGACCTTCACCCCGTCGCGGGTGCCGTCGGCGACCACCTCGCGGCGCGGCACCGTCGGTGGCAACCGCAACCTGGCGGCGGAAATCGCGACGACGTGGACCGCGGGCGTCGCGCTGCAGCCGCGCTTCATCCCCGGCCTGACGATCACCGCCGACTGGTACGACATCCGCATCCGCGACGCGATCAACACGCCCAGCCCGACCCAGCTGGCGCAACTGTGTGTCGATCAGCCGACGATCAACAACCAGTTCTGCGCCAACGTCTTCCGGTCGACCACCACCGGCTATGTGCTGGGCGACGGCAACGATCCGCAGCGGCGCATCGGCTTCAACGTCGGACCGGCCAACGTCGCCGCGTTCCGTACGTCGGGTGCGGATTTCGCGGTCAACTATACCGTACAGCCGGGCAAGCTGGGCCGCTTCGACTTCAACGTGAATGCGGGCTATCTCGACCATATCTCGTTCGTGCCGACGGTGGGCGCGGACGTCGATGACAACACGCTGGAACAGTATAATCCGCGGTGGCGCGGGTCGGGCAACATCACCTGGACCCTTGACGCGCTGTCGCTGAACTACGGGCTGGTCTATTTCAGCAAGACCCGTCGCTTCAGCGTCGAGGAACTGGCCAACAATCCGGACCTGTCCGATCCGAAGTTCTTCTTCTGGCCGGAAATGTTCCAACACGACATTCGTGCCGAAGTGCGGGTGAACGACCGGTTCCGCTTCTATGGCGGCGTCAACAACCTGTTCGAACAGACGCCGATCTGGGGTTCGCTGAACTACCCGATCTCCGGCGTCGGCCGGTTCCTGTATGCCGGCGCGACGATGCGCATGTGATCGGACGCGACCGAGGTTTCGGTTGAACGATTCTGGCCGGCACCATGCGGTGTCGCCCCTTTTTTATGCGGGCGCTAACGACTAGGCAGGGGGCGTGCCCATGTCCGCCGTTCCTTCGTCTGCCCGCGAGGCGCTTGCTTGATTACGCTCAGCCTGATGGCCGCCATCCTGTCCGGTGTCGTGCTGGCGCTGCTGGTGGGGGCAAGCGCGTGGATGCTGCATGCCGGCCTGTCCGCACGGCGGCGGGCGGCGGCGGATGCGGCGTCGTTCGCGTCGCTGAACGCCACCCTGTCCGCATCGCCGGCGCTGGCGATGGTGGTGCGGGCCGATGGGCGATTGCTGCTCGACCAGCCGCTGGCCGACCGGCTGGGGCGCAGCGACATGCCGGCGTCGCTGGCCGATCTGGGCAATGCCGATAGCGGGCTGGAGCCGGGCAGTGCCGACCGGCTGGTCGATGCGATTACCGCGGCACTGCGCGGGGGCAAGCCGTTCCGCACCGTCGTGCGCGCGACCGGTTCGGCGCGGTCGTTGTTCGCGATTGGCGAGCGGGCGCCGGCGGCCCTCAATACGCCGGGCGGGGTGCTGGTCTGGTTCTTCGACGCGACCGAATTCCATGACGAGATCGCGACGCTGGGCGCCGAGGCCGAGGAATATCGCGCGGCGTTCGAAGCGCTCTCCAGCCTGATCGAGGCGGCACCGATGCCGATGTGGTATCGCGACGACAGCCTGCGCCTGGCCATGGTCAACACCGCCTATGTCCGCGCGGTCGATGCCGCCGATGCCGCAGAGGTGATCGCGCGCCAGGTCGAACTGGTCGAGGGCGTCGGCATGGGCGGGCCGCTGGCCAGCGCGGCGATCGCGCGCGATACCGGACAGCCGCAGGTCGCGGCGATGCCGGCGACGATCAATGGCGAACGGCGGATGCTGCGCGTCCACGACATGCCGCTGCGCGACGGTGGGACCGGCGGCTTCGCAATCGACGTGCACGAGATCGAGGAAGCGCGCGGCAAGCTGAAGCGCAGCCGCGAGGCGCAGCGGGCGATGCTCGACCGGCTGTCGGCGGGCGTGGCGCAATTCGCGCCGGATCGTACGCTCGTCTTCTACAACCAGCCGTTCGGCCGCACCTTTGCGATGAAGCCCGAATGGCTGGCCGACCGGCCCGAATTCGACCGGGTGCTCGACCGGATGCGCGAGGCCAAGCGGCTTCCCGAAGTCCGGGACTTTCCGGGGTGGAAGGCGGAGCGGCGCGACTGGTTCCGCGCGGCCGAGGGCGCGATCGAGGAACAATGGCATCTGCCCGGCGGCACCCATCTGCGCGTCGTGGCGCAACCGCTGCCCGAAGGCGGGTTACTTCTGATCTTCGAGGATCGCACCGAACAGGTGCAGCTCGCCAGCGCCCGCGACACGCTGCTGCGGGTGCGCACCGCGACGTTCGACAATCTGTTCGAGGCGCTGGGCGTGTTCGCGGCGGATGGGCGGTTGCAGATCTGGAACGCGAAGTTCCGGCAGGTCTGGGGGCTGGACGACGCGTTCCTCGATTCCCACCCGCGGGTCGATGCGCTGGCTGAGCGGGTCGCCGACAGCCTCGCCAGTCCCGGCAAGGCGGCGCTGATCCCCGAACTGGTCCGCTTCGCCACGCAGCAGCGGATGCAGCGTTCGGGCCGCTTCGCCATGGCCGATGGGCGGCATTATGAGTTTGGCGCGGTGCCGCTGCCCGATGGCAACGCGCTGCTGACCATGCTCGACATCTCCGACAGCCGGCGGATGGAACAGGCGCTGCGCGACCGCAACGAGGCGCTGGAGGCGGCGGACCGGGTGAAGACCGCGTTCGTCGCGTCGATGAGCTACGAACTGCGCACGCCGCTGACCTCGATCAAGGGGTTCGCCGAGATGTTGCAGGCGGGCTATGCCGGCAAGCTGACGCAGGACGGCGCGCGTTATACCGACGCGATCCTCGAATCGGTCGAGCGGCTGGGCGGGTTGATCGACGACACGCTCGACCTGACCGCCAACGAAACCACGCCGGTCGCACGCGCTACGGTGCCGTTGAAGATGATCGCGACCGAGGCTGCCGATGCGGCGCGGGCGGCGGCGACGGCGCGTGGCGTCGAACTGGCGGTGGAGATCGCACCGACCGCCGGGGTGATGCTGGGCGATGCGCGGCGGTTGCGGCAGGCGGTGGGCCATCTGCTCGACCATGCCATCGGCGGGTTGCGGCAGGGCGGGCGCGTGCTGCTGCATGTCGACGGCGATGCGCAGCGGGCGCGGATCGTGGTGTCGGACGACGGTCCCGGCATGTCCAAGGACGCGGTGGCGCGCGCGTTCGACCGCTTTGCCCAGGCCGGCGCGACGCGGGTCGGGGAACGCGCGCTCAGCCTCGACCTGCCGCTCGCCCGACAGGCGGTCGAGGCGCATGGCGGGACGATCGAGCTGGTGTCCGAAAAGGGCGTCGGCACGATGGTCACCATCGACCTGCCGCGCGAGCCGTGATGCATCTGCCGGACGAAGCGGCGGCGCATGCGCTCGGGGCGAAGCTGGCGGCGGTGGTGCAGCCGGGTGACGTGATCGCGCTGTCGGGGCCGCTCGGCGCAGGCAAGACGAGTATCGCGCGCGGGGTGTTGGCGGCACTGGGGCTGGCGGGGGAGGCGCCCTCGCCGAGCTTCGCGATCGTCCAGCCCTATGATCCGCCGGAGGTGCGCCTGAGCGTCCTGCACGTCGATCTGTACCGGATCGAGGAACCGGACGAGGCGCTCGAACTGGGACTGGACGAGGCGGACGATGCGCTGCTGCTCGTCGAATGGCCCGAACGGCTGGGCGACGATCCTTGGCCGGATGCCCTTTGGCTGACCCTCGCGTTCGACGAAGCGGGCGGGCGGCGCTTGACAGCGCGCGTGCCGGACGCTTGGGAAAGCCGATGGCCGCTGATCTGAACCCGCGCGATGCGGCTGTCCCGTTCCTCACTGACGCCGGCTGGGGCGAAGCGCAGATATTGCCCTTGGCGGTCGATGCCTCGTTCCGCCGCTACTACCGCGTGATCGAGGCGGGGCGCAGCGCGGTGCTGATGGACGCGCCGCCGCCCGAGGATACGCGCAAGTTCGCCCATATGGCGGCATGGCTGGGCGAACGGGGCTTTGCCGCGCCCGCGATCCTGGCCGACGATGCTGCTGCCGGCTTCATGCTGCTGGAGGATTTCGGCGACATGCGGATGCGCGAGACGGTCGACGCCGCACCCGAAAGCGAAGGCCGGCTATATGCCGCCGCCGTCGACCAGCTGCTCCGCCTGCAACGCCATGAGCCGGCCCCGGTCCCTCCCTACGACCGCGCGTTCATCCTGCGCGAGGCGAACCTGCTGATCGAATGGTATTGCGACGCGCTGGGCCTCACCGTCGATACCGAAGGTTATGTAGCGGCATGGAATGCGGCGTTCGACGCGCTGCCCGACATGCCGGTCGTCACCGTGCTGCGCGACTATCACGCCGAAAATCTGATGCTGCTCGACGATGCGCGGCTGGGGCTGCTCGATTTCCAGGACGCGCTGGCCGGGCATCCGGCGTACGACCTCGTGTCGCTGTTGCAGGATGCGCGGCGCGATGTGCCGGCGGTGGTCGAGGCGTCGATGCTCGCCCGCTATCGGGAGTCGACCGGCGTGGGCGACGGGTTCGACGCCGCCTATCATCTGTTCGGCGCGCAGCGGAACGCGAAGATCCTCGGCATCTTCACCCGGCTGTGGCGGCGCGACGGCAAGCCGCGCTATGGCGCGCTGTGTCCGCGCGTGTGGCGCTATCTGGAGCGTGACCTGACCCATCCGGCGCTGGCCGGGGTCGCGCGCTGGTTCGATCTCAACATCCCGTCGCCCAAGCGCGGCGATCCGCAGGAACTCGCATGACCACGCTCCGTTCGATCCGTCCCCATCCGCAAGCGACGGTGCCCGAAACCGCGATGGTGATGGCGGCGGGGCTGGGCAAGCGGATGCGCCCGCTGACCGCGATGCGGCCCAAGCCGCTGGTCGAGGTCGCCGGCAAGCCGCTGATCGATCACGTGTTCGACCGGTTGCGCGGGGCGGGGGTCAAGCGCGCGGTGGTCAATGTCCATTACCTGGCCGATGCGATGGAAGCGCATCTCAAGCACCGTGTGAAGGGCATCGACGTCGCGGTGTCCGACGAACGCGCGAAGCTGCTGGAGACCGGCGGCGGGCTGGTACAGGCGCGCGAGCTGATCGGCGACCAGCCGTTCGTCTGCGTCAATTCGGACAATCTGTGGGTCGACGGCCCGGTCGACTCGATCCGGCTGCTCAGCAATTTGTGGGACGACGACCGGATGGACGCGCTGCTGCTGCTGGTGCCGCAGGCGCTGGCGCACGGCCATCGCGGGCAGGGCGATTTCCACATCGACGCGATGGGCCGCATCACCGGCCGTCGCAAGCCCGGCCGGCTTGCGCCGTTCGTGTTCACCGGCGTCCAGATCCTGTCGCCGCGCGTCATCGCCGACTGGCCGGAAGGCGCGTTTTCTACCAACTTGTTCTGGAACCGCGCGATCGAAGCCGGGCGCGCCTATGGCGTGGTGCACCAGGGGCTGTGGTTCGATGTCGGCACGCCGGGCGCGATCGCGATGACGGAGGCGGTCCTCGCCGATGGCTGAGGGGCGGCGCCTCAGCCTCTATACCATCCCGATCCATCGGGCATTTGCCGATGCGCTGGCGGTCGGGCTGATCCGCCGGTTCGGCGGCGACCGGCTGGCGCTGGCGCAGGGCATGGTTCTGGTGCCGACCAACCGCGCCAAGCGGACGGTGCAGGAAGCGTTCGTGCGCGCCAGCGGCGGCGGGTTGCTGCTCCCCCGCCTCGTCGCGATCGGCGACCCCGAACTGGACGAAGGCGTCGGCAGCTTTGCCGATCCGGCCGACCAGGAACCGATCCCGCCCGCGATCGATCCGCTCGCCCGACGGATGATCCTCGCCCGGCTGGTGACCGAGGAGCGCCAGCGCGCCGGGCGTCCGGTCGATGCGGCGGAGGCGGTGCGACTGGCCGGTGACCTTGCCGCGACCCTCGACCAGCTGCTGGTCGAGGAGGTCGATCCGGCACGGCTGCGCACCCTCGACCTCGACGAAACATTGTCGGCGCATTGGGAACGCTCGCTCGACCTGTTCCGCATCGTGCTCGACCGCTGGCCCGGCGAACTGGCGGCGCTGGGGCGGATCGATCTGGCCGACCGGCGGACCCGGCTGCTCGGGCGGCTGTGCGCGCGCTGGGCGGTCGATCCGCCCAAGGGGTTCGTCTGCGCGGCGGGCATCGCCACCAACGCGCCGGCGATCGCCCGCATCCAGCGCTGCGTCGCCGGCCTGCCGCGCGGGATGGTCGTGCTGCCCGGCCTCGACCTGGCGATGGACGATGACGAATGGGCGTCGCTCGGCCCCCATGCGCCCGATCCCGTCACCGGCCGGCGCAAGCGGTCGATCGAGACGCACCCACAATATCATTTGAAGCTGCTGCTCGACCGGATGGGCGTCAACCGCCACGAATTCGTCCGCTGGCAGGCGGCGAGCGAGCATGACGCGACCCCGACGCGCAGCCGCGCCATTGCCACCGCGCTCAGTCCCGCCGAGCGGACGCACCACTGGATCGACGTGCCCGCCGCCGACCGGCGCCTGTCCGGTGTGCGGATGGTCGAACTGGCGACCCCGGCCGAGGAAGCGCAGGCGATCGCCGTCGCGCTGCGCGAGGCGTTGGAGACGCCCGGCCGCACCGCCGCGCTGGTGACTCCCGACCGGATGCTCGCGCGACGGGTGGCGGCGCACATGGCGCGCTGGGGTGTCAGTGTCGACGATTCCGCCGGGCAGCCGCTGTCGCTGCTCGCGCCCGGTACGTTGCTGCTGGCGTTGGTCGAGGCGGCGGCGCAGGCGTTCGCGCCGGTCGCGTTGCTGTCGCTGCTGAAACATCCGTTGGTGAAGAGCGGGGACGCCGAACAGCGGGTGCTGTGGCTCGATGGTGTGCGCCGGCTCGACCGGGCGTTGCGCGGCCCGCGTCCGGCGCCGGGCTTGGCAGGGATCGAACGTCATCTGCGCGAGGGCGAGCCGCGCGATGCCGCGATCCGCGCGGCGGCGGCGGGCTTCTGGGAAATCGCCTGTCCGCTGCTGACGCCGCTCGCCGACATCTTCGCATCCGGGCCGCAGCCGCTCGTCCGCCTGCTGGGGGTGCTGCGCGAGACGGCGACCACGCTGGCGGGCGACGCGGCGTGGAGTCGGCCCGAAGGCCGCGCCGCTGCCGAACTGATCGCCGCGCTGGAGGAACAGGCGGCGATCGGCCCGCCCTTGGTCGATCCCCGTGTGCTGCCCGCGCTCCTGCGCACCTTGCTGGACGAAGTGGCGGTGCGTCCGCCGCAGGGCGCGCATCCGCGCCTCGCCATTCTCGGCCTGCTCGAAGCGCGGTTGCAGACCGCCGACCTGATGATCCTCGGCGGCCTGAACGAAGGGGTGTGGCCGGCGCTGCCGTCACCCGATCCGTGGCTTGCCCCGCGCATTCGCGCCGATCTGGGCCTGCCCGGTCTCGAACGCCGTATCGGCCTTGCCGCGCATGATTTTGCCGGGGCGATGGGCGCGCCCGACGTGGTGCTCACCCGCGCGGCGCGCGACGCGACCGCGCCGACCATCGCGTCACGGCTGTGGCTGCGGTTGCAGGCGCTGGACGACAATCTGGAGCGTGCAGGGCATTTGCGCGACTGGGCGCGGGCGATCGACCGGCCCGCATCCTTTGCTGCCGCAGCGCGCCCCGCACCGCGCCCGCCGGTAGCACAGCGCCCGCGCCGCATCTCGGTGACCGAGGTCGACCGCATGAAGGCCGACCCTTACGCCTTCTATGCGCGGCGGATGCTGCGCCTGTCGCCGATGGACGCGGTCGATGCCGATGCGACCGCCGCATGGCGGGGAACGGCGGTGCACGGCGTGCTCGAACGCTGGGCGCGCGAGGACGGGCTGGACCCGGCGAAGCTGCGCCGCCGGTTGCAGGCGCTGTCCGACGATCCGCGCACCCATCCGCTGCTGCGGGCATTGTGGGTGCCGCGCCTGCGCGAGGCGATCGACTGGGTCGCGTCGCTGACGCACCAGAAGCTGGCCGAGGGGCGCGACGTGGCGGCGGTCGAATGCGACGGCAAGCTCGCCATCGCCGGGGTCGAACTGTCGGGCAAGGCCGACCGGATCGATCGCGCCGCCGACGGCAGTCTCGCGATCATCGACTATAAGACCGGCAAGGCGCCGAGCGGCAAGGCGGTGGCCGCCGGCTACAGTCTGCAACTGGGGCTGCTGGGCTTGATGGCCGAACGCGGCTGCTTCGCCGGGGTGCGCGGCACGGCAAGCGCGTTCGAATATTGGTCGCTGATCAAGGACAAGGACAGCTTCGGCAAGTTCACCACCCCGGTCAACGCCAACGGCACCGGCGGCAAGATTGCTACGGCGGAATTCGTCGCCACCGCGCTGCGTCATTTCGAGGATGCGGTCGCCCGCTTCCTGACCGGCGACGAAGCCTTTACCGCCAAGCTGGTGCCCGAATATGCCATCTATGCCGATTACGACCAGCTGATGCGCCGCGACGAATGGTATGGCCGTGAGTGAGGTCCGCGCGCTCCAGCGGTTGAAGAACGACCAGGCGGCGGCCAGCGACCCGCATCGCCATGTCTGGCTGTCGGCGTCGGCCGGCACCGGCAAGACGCACGTGCTGTCGGCGCGGGTGTTTCGCCTGCTGCTGCGCGGGGTCGATCCCGCCGCGATCCTGTGCCTGACCTTTACCAAGGCGGGCGCGGCGGAAATGGCCGAACGCGTCGCCAGCCGATTGGCGCGCTGGGTCCGCCTGCCGACCGCCGAGTTGAAGGCCGATCTGTTTGCGTTGGGTGAGGACGTGAACGACCCGGCGCTGCTCGCCCGCGCCCGCACCCTGTTCGCCCGCGTCCTCGACGCGCCGGGCGGCGGCGTGCGTATCCAGACGATCCACGGATTCTGCCAGAGCCTGCTCGCCGGCTTCCCGGTCGAGGCGGGGCTGGTCCCCGGCTTCCGCCCGCTCGAGGCGCGCGAGGAAGCGGGCATGGCGCGTGAGGCGCTGGCCGAACTGCTGGTCGAGGAACAGCGCACCGGGTCGAGCCGTATCGGCGATGCCATTGCCGCCATGTCACTGCGCATGGGCGAGGGCGCGGCCGAGAATTTCCTGCGCGAATGTGCCAAGCGGCCGCAGGCGATGACTGAACTGCCGAGCGGCATTCAGCCGTTCCTGCGCCGTGCGCTGGACCTGCCGTCGATGCCGATCGACGAAATGCTGGCGGAAGCGTGCAGCGACGACGAATTCGACTGCGACGCCTTGGAACGGCTGGCCGCCGCCAACCTCGCCTGGGGCACGGCGACGGGCAAGAAGACGCATGGCGCGATCATGGACTGGCTGGCTGCCAGCCCGGTCGAGCGCGCCGCGCGGGTCCGCGACATCCGCAAGATCTTCTTCACGGCCGAGGACACGCTGCGCAAGGCGTCGGCCAAACTGGTCGCCGCCGAACCCGATTATGACGAACTGGCCTATGCGGTCGGCGGCCGTGCCGGTGAGCTGATCGAGGAAGCCGCACGCATGGGCTATGCCGATGCGCTGGCCGACGCGCTGGAGGCGGGGCGTGCTTATGCCGACGCCTATGTCCGTGCCAAGCGTCGGGCGGGCGCGGTCGATTTCGACGATCTGATCCGCGAGACGCTGAACCTGCTGGCGCAACCGGGCATCGGCGACTGGGTCCGCTTCAAGCTCGACCAGACCACCGAACATGTCCTGATCGACGAGGCGCAGGACACCAATCCCCAGCAATGGGCGATCGTCCGTTCGCTGGTCGAGGAATTCTTCAGCGGCGATGCGGTGCGGACGGCGGGGATGCGGACGCTGTTCGTCGTCGGTGACTACAAGCAGGCGATCTTCGGTTTCCAGGGCACCGACCCGATCTATTTCCGCGCGGCGCATGTCGATTTCGAACGCCGTGCCGCACTGCCCGACGATTATCGCGGCGATGCGCGCGAGCTGGATACGTTGTCGCTGACCCACAGCTTCCGCACGACGCGCCCGGTGCTGGAATTCGTCGACGCCGCCATCGCCGCCTTGCCCGACCCCGGCATGGGCATCGACGCGCCCGACACCCATGACAGCGAGGTGCCCGGCCCCGGCACCGTCACCCTCTGGGCACCGACCGTGGTCGAGACGCCCGACGATGCCGAGGAAGGCTGGATCGACGACGTCACCCGCGTCATCGCGACGAAGATCGCGCGCGAAATCGCCGGCTGGATCGGCACGCTGCCGCTGGAATCCAAGGGGCGGATGCTTCAGCCCGGCGACATCATGGTGCTGGTCAAGCGGCGCGGCGACCTCGCCTCGCTGATCGTCGCGCGGCTCTATGCGGAGGGGGTGCCGGTGGCGGGCGTCGACCGGCTGCGGCTCGATGCGCCGCTGGCGGTCAAGGATTTGCTCGCCGCGATCCGCTTCGCGCTGCAACCCGATGACGATTTGAGCCTTGCCTGCCTGCTCGTATCCCCGCTGATCGGCTGGACGCAGGAGCAACTGCTCGCAGGGGCACTGCGCGAGAGCGGAAGCCTGTGGCGGCATCTGCGCCGGACGAACAGCGAGGTGGTCGAACCGCTGTCGCGCATCCTGCGCCGTGCCGATTTCGCGACGCCCTATCGCTTCCTTGAGGAACTGTTGTCGGGCGAGATGGACGGCCGCCGCAAGCTGATCGCGCGGCTGGGGGAGGAGGCGCGCGACCCGATCGACGAGCTGCTCAACGCCGCTTTGTCGTTCGAAAGCGTCGCCACATCGTCGCTGCAACGTTTCGTCGAATGGTTCGACCGGGGCGAGGTGGAGATCAAGCGCGACGCCGGCGGCTCGGGCGGCGCGGTGCGGGTGATGACCGCGCACGGGTCGAAGGGGTTGCAGGCGCCGCTGGTGCTGCTGGCCGATGCCGCGATCGATCCGGAGAACAGCCGGCGCGGGGTCGTCCAATGGGCACCCGAAAGCCATGACGGCGCAGCCTTCCCGCTGTTCCGCCCGCGTGGCAGCGAGGCGGGCACCCCGGTCGACGGCGCCTTTGCCGCCAGCGACCGCCGCGAGTTGGAGGAGCATTGGCGGCTCTTCTACGTCGCGGCGACCCGTGCCGAGGAGCGGCTGGTCATCGCCGGCGCGCCATCACCGAAGTGCAAGGGCATTCCGCCGGCGCTCAGCTGGTACAGCGCCGCCGCCGCCGCTTTCGATGCGCTTGGGGTGCCGGGGAGCGAGGACGGTGACCGGCTGTTCACCGGCCTGACGCCGCAACCCCCGATCGCCGTCAGGGCACGGTCGGCAACCGCACCGGCCGCCGCCGCATCGGCGCCCGCCTGGCTCCGCGCGCCGGCCCCCGCCGAGGCCCGCCCGCCGCGCCCGCTCGCCCCGTCGGCAGTGGGCGAGGACGAGGTGTCCGATCCGCCGCCCACCGCGACGATGCGCGCGGCAGCGGAGCGGGGCAGGCTGCTCCACCAGCTGTTCGAACGCCTTCCCGAACTGCCACGCCACGAGCGCGCCAATGCCGCCGGACGCTGGCTGGCCGGCGCGGCGGGCGTCGAGGATGCCGCCCTCCGTCGCCGGGTGACGCGCGACGCGATGGCGGTGCTCGACGATCCGGCCTTTGCCGACTTGTTCGGCCCCGACGCGCTGGCCGAAGCGCCGATCGCAGCGGTCGTTGGCACGCAGGTCGTCGCCGGCACGGTCGACCGGCTGTGCGTCGGCAGCGACACGGTGCGCGTGGTCGACTTCAAGACCGGCCGCCGCGTGCCCGACACGGTCGAGGACATTCCGGTCTATCACCTGCGGCAGATGGCGGCCTATGCCGCCGCACTGCGCGTCATCTTTCCCGACCACGCGGTAGAGGCGGCGTTGCTCTACACCGCCGGTCCGCGCCTGTTCGTCCTGCCCGGCGAACTGCTCGACGCGCACAAGCCCGGCTTGGGGGCGGGGGAACAAAGCTTGCCCCGCACAGCTTGAGGTGCCGGCCCCCCGATCATAGATACTGGCGCAAGAAGGAGATTATCATGCCGACCAAGACCGTTACCGACGCCAGCTTTTCCGCCGACGTGCTGCAATCCGACAAGCCGGTGCTGGTCGATTTCTGGGCGGACTGGTGCGGCCCGTGCAAGATGATCGCTCCGGCGCTGGAAGAAATCGCCGACGAACTGGGCGACAAGGTGACGATCGCCAAGGTCGACATCATGGCCAACCCCGACACCGCCGGGTCGATGGGCGTCCAGTCGATCCCGCTGCTGAAGCTGTTCAAGAACGGCCAGCCGGTCGCCGACCTGCTCGGCGCGCGGCCGAAGAGCCAGCTGAAGGCGTGGCTCGAGGGTGAACTGGGCTGATGCCGCCGGCGGCGGACCATCGCCGCCGCTGACCGGAATACCTATCGTCGCCCCGGGCTTGACCCGGGTTCCCGCTTCTTCTTCCTCGACTGAGCCGTGAGAAGAAGCGTGACCCCGGATCAAGTCCGGGGTGACGGTTATGTGCGGGGCGTCAACATCCCCAGGCATCCCTGCCACAACCGTCGCCCCAGCGGAGGCTGAGGCATCGACTGACTCCTGTCCCGCGCTATCCGCCACAGATCCCGGCCTCCGCCGGGATGACGCGAGGTTCAACGGGACGAAAGCGGCCTTCCGTCGCCCCTCAGCTCCGATAATCGGCGTTGATCGAAATATAGCCGTGCGTCAGGTCGCAGGTCCACACCGTCGCGCGGCCTTCACCCAGATGCAGGTCGACGCCGATCTCGACCTCCTGACCCTTCAGATGCGCCGCTACCGGCGCTTCGTCGTAACCGGCTACCGCCAGCCCGCCTTCGGCGACCTGCGTCGTGCCGAACCGGATCGACAGCTTGTCACGCTCGGCCGGTTCGCCCGCCTTGCCGACCGCCATGACGACACGGCCCCAATTCGCATCTTCGCCCGCGATGGCAGTCTTCACCAAGGGCGAATTGGCGATGCTCATCGCGATGCGGTGCGCGCTGCCGTCGCTCTCGGCCCCTTCGACGGTAATGGCGATGAACTTGGTCGCGCCTTCGCCGTCGCGTACCACCAGATGCGCCAGTTGCCGGCACAGGTCATGCAGCGCCGCCGCGAACGCATCGGCCCCGTCATCATCGAACGACGCGATCGGCGCATTCCCCGCCGCCCCGGTGGCAAAGGCCAACACGGTGTCGCTGGTCGAGGTATCGCCATCGACCGTGATGCACGAAAAGGTCTGGCGGTTGGCCGCCTCCAGCGCGCTTTGCAGGAACGCCGGATCGACCGCCGCATCGGTGAAGATGAAGCCGAGCATCGTCGCCATGTCCGGCGCGATCATGCCCGACCCCTTGATCACGCCCGACAGCTTGACCGTCCGGTCGCCGATCCTGGCGGTGGTGAACGCACCCTTGGTAAAGGTGTCGGTCGTGCCGATCGTCTCGGCCACCGCTTCCCAGCCACAGGATTCGGCGACGAACGCGGCGTCGAGGCCCGCTTCTGCCTTGTCGATCGGCAGCGGCACGCCGATCACGCCGGTCGAGGCGACGAACACGTCGGACGGCTGGCATGCCATCGCCTGCGCGGTGCGCGCCGCGATCGCTTCGACCGCGGCACGGCCCCGGTCGCCGGTAAAGGCGTTGGAGTTGCCGGCATTGACCACCAGCGCCCGCGCCCGGCCCAGCACCAGCGCGCGACGGCACCATTCCACCTCGGGCGAGGGGCATTTGCTGTTGGTCAGTACGCCGGCGACCGCCGTCCCCTCGGCCAGCGTCACGAAGGTCAGGTCGCACCGGTCCCAATTCTTGTACCGCGCCCGCGCGACGCGCAGCGTAACGCCTCCGATCTGCGGCAGCGCGGGAAACGGCGTGGCGAGCGGGGAGGTGGCAGTCGACATGGGCGCAGGGTCCGGTCTAGCCTGCGCCGGGTTCGGGGCAGGGGGTGGCAATGCGACGGTTCCTACGCATGGGCGCGGCGGTTGCAACGCTTTGTTGGGGTGGCGGGGTTTGCGCACAGACACCACCCGAAAGGATCGGTGCCGCCACATGGTTGACCGACGACGATTATCCGGAGGTGGCGCTTCGGCGGGGCGAAGAAGGTGTCGTGAAGTTCGCGATCGATGTCGACCGGCGGGGAAGGGTTGAAGGGTGCCGTATCCTCGAGTCGGCCGGCGCTTCGTTGGATCAGGCGACGTGTCGCGGACTGTTGACGCGGTTGCGATTCAAGCCGGCGCGTGACGCGGATGGAAAGGCCGTAGCGGGCGTTTGGCAGCGTGAGATGCGGTGGAAATTGCCGGGCCGCTCTTCCGACAAGTAGATCGACCGCGTCTGGACGCCGGGCCACCCATTCCCTATGTCTCGCCACACTTGCGGCCGGGCATCCTGTCGCGAAACCAAACCGTCTGGACGTATCGCTTGCGTTTGCTGCTGTTCCTCTCCGCGCTGCTGACGGGCCTGACCGGCCTGCTGCCCGGCGTGGGAGTCGCGAATGCGCGGCAGGTCGCACAGGCGCAGGCCGTTGCCGGGCAGATCGCGGTCGCCGTGGTCGAGGCCGGATCGGCCGCGACCGCCCGTCCGCTACAGCCGTTGGTACGCGATCCGCAGCCGCTGTTCCTGACGCCCGCGCCCCATGTCGCGGTCCGCGCGCGCACGCTACGCACCCACGAATAGCGCGCACCCGCGCCCTTCCGACCCCTTATTCCAGCGCAGCCGGCGACCGCATCGCGGCGCGCTTCCCGTAGTTTCAAGGAAATTCGCCCATGTTCGGTGGCCTCGCCAAATCGCTGTTCGGGTCGTCCAACGACCGTTACGTCAAGTCGCTCGGGTCGATCGTCGACAAGATCAATGCGTTCGAACCCACGCTGACCGCCATGTCCGACACGGAACTGGCCGCGCAGACGCCGAAGTTCCGCGAGCAGCTGGCGGGCGGCGCCAAGCTCGACTCGCTGCTCCCCGAAGCCTTCGCCACCGTCCGCGAAGCCGCGCGCCGCGTGCTCGGCATGCGCCATTTCGACGTGCAGATGGTCGGCGGCATCGTGCTGCACCGGGGCGAGATCGCCGAGATGCGCACCGGTGAGGGCAAGACGCTGGTCGCGACGCTCGCCTGCTATCTCAACGCGCTGCCCGGGGACGGCGTCCATGTCGTCACCGTCAACGACTATCTGGCGCGACGCGACGCGGCGCAGATGGGGCAGGTCTATGGCTTCCTGGGCCTCACCACCGGCGTGATCGTGCCGAACATCGCCGACCACCAGCGCCGCGAAGCCTATGCCGCCGACATCACCTATGGCACCAACAACGAATTCGGCTTCGATTACCTGCGCGACAATATGAAGTTCGACCGCGCGTCGATGACGCAGCGGCCGTTCAACTTCGCCATCGTCGACGAAGTCGACTCGATCCTGATCGACGAAGCCCGCACCCCGCTCATCATCTCCGGCCCGACCGACGACAAGTCGGACCTGTACCGCTCGGTCGACGAAATCGTGAAGCGCCTGTCGCCGGACGATTACGAGAAGGACGAGAAGCAGAAGTCGATCGTCCTGACCGAGGACGGCACCGAAAAGGTCGAACGGATGCTGGAGGATGCGGGCCTGCTGGTCGGCGCTAACCTCTACGACTTCGAGAATACGCAGGTTGTGCATCACGTGAACCAGGCGCTGCGCGCGAACGTGATGTTCAAGCGCGACACCGACTACATCGTGAAGGACGGCAAGGTCGTCATCATCGACGAATTCACCGGCCGCATGATGGACGGCCGCCGCTGGTCGGACGGCTTGCACCAGGCCGCCGAGGCGAAGGAAGGCGTGACGATCGAGCCGGAGAACCAGACGCTCGCCTCGATCACCTTCCAGAATTATTTCCGCATGTATCCGAAGCTGTCGGGCATGACCGGCACGGCGGCGACCGAAGCGCCCGAATTCTTCGACATCTACAAGATGAACGTCGTGTCGATCCCGACCAACGTGCCGGTGCGCCGCGTCGACGAAGAGGACGAATTCTACAAGACGCTCGACGACAAGTTCCGCGCCATTGCGAAGAAGATCCGCGAACATGCGTCACAGGGGCAGCCGGTGCTGGTCGGCACCGTCTCGATCGAAAAGTCGGAACTGCTGTCCGAATTCCTCACCCAGGAAGGCGTCGATCACAAGGTCCTGAACGCCCGCTATCATGAATCCGAAGCGCATATCGTGGCGCAGGCGGGGCGGCTGGGCGCGGTCACGATCGCCACCAACATGGCCGGTCGCGGCACCGACATTCAGCTGGGCGGCAATCTCGAATTCCGGATGCTCGACGAACATCCGGACCTGGTCGAGGGGACGAGCGAATATGACGCCGCCGCCGCGCGCATCCGGGCGGAGATCGTCGAGGAAAAGCAGAAGGTCTTGGACGCCGGCGGCCTGTTCGTGCTCGGCACCGAACGCCATGAAAGCCGCCGCATCGACAACCAGCTGCGCGGCCGCTCGGGGCGTCAGGGCGATCCCGGCCTGTCGCGCTTCTATCTCTGCCTCGACGACGATCTGCTGCGCATCTTCGGACCGGACACGCTGTTCGCCAAGATGATGCGCAACAATATCGAGGATGGCGAGGCGATCGGCAGCAAGTGGCTGAGCCGCGCGATCGAAACCGCGCAGAAGAAGGTCGAGGCGCGCAACTATGACGTGCGCAAGCAGGTCGTCGAATATGACGACGTGATGAACGACCAGCGCAAGGTCATCTACGAACAGCGCGCCGACATCATGGACGCCGATGCAGTGGGCGATGTCGTGGTCGACATGCGCCACGCGGTCGTCAACACCATCGTCGGCGACGCGGTGCCGCCCGACAGCTATCCCGAACAGTGGAATGTCGAGGGGCTGCGGGAACAGGCGCAGGAGCTGCTGGGCGTCGATGCGCCGGTCGCCGAATGGATCGCGAACGAGGACGGGCTGGACGCCGAAACCCTCGAGGAGCGCATCCGCACCGAAGCCGATGCGCTGGTTGAGGCCAAGTCGGCCGAACTGGACCCGGAAAGCTGGACGCAGATCGAAAAGTCGATCCTGCTCCAGACGCTCGACCACCACTGGAAGGAGCATCTGGCGATGCTCGACGCGCTCAGGGCGGTCATCCACCTGCGCGCCTATGCCCAGAAGACGCCGATCAACGAGTACAAGCAGGAGGCGTTCGCGCTGTTCGAACGGATGCTCGGCAGCATTCGCGAGGACGTGACCCGCACCATGGCGCACGCCAACTTCAACTTCCAGGCGCCGCCCGAACTGCCCGAACTGCCCGATTTCCTGACGATGCACATCGACCCGCTGACCGGTGAGGACGACAGCTGGGGCGGGGAGGGCACGCCGGGCCTGATCACCACCCGCGTGCCGATGCTGCAGATGGCCGCCCCCCAGCCCGACGAGGACCTGGGCGACGATCCCGCCAGCTGGGAAGGCCGCGTCAGCCGCAATGCGCCGTGCCCGTGCGGGTCGGGCCGCAAGTACAAGCACTGCCACGGCGCGCTGGTGGCGTAACCACTACCTCGACCGCGAAAGACGTATCCCCGCGCAGGCGGGGATCCAGGGTTACGGGCGATGGCGCTTGCGGCTCTGGATGCCTGCCTGCGCGGGATACGTTTGTCAGCTAGGCGAAGTCTCGGTCGTCTGTTGGTGACCCAACGCTCCCCCCGTCACCCCGGGCTTGACCCGGGGTCCCGCTTCTTTTTCTTCCACGCCGGCAAAGAAGCGGGACCCCGGATCAAGTCCGGGGTGACGATGACGGCTGGTGGCGCCGCTAGTCTCGCAACTGTCCCCAGCTTGAGTTGGAGCGACATGATACGGGCACAACAAAAAAGGCCGCCGCTCCCATGAGGAACGGCGGTCTTTCCGCATTCAGCCCGTAGCTTACGTTACCGGCGCGGTTCCGGCTCCATCACGCTCGGCCCCAGGCTCTGCAACACCGCGCGGGCGTCGAACGCGCGGACGTTGTTGGCAGGCTTCGGCCCGCGACCCAGCACGATTTCCGCCATCGCCTCATACTTGTCGACGGTGCGGATATCGACCGAGCGGTCGAAGAACGGATCGCCCCAGAACGGGTCCCAGGTGCGCCAGCCGAACGCCGGGCTGCGATAGCGCCATGCCGGGCCCCATCCGCCCCAGCCAAAGCCCGCGCCCCATCCGCCGAAGCCACCGACGCCCGGCGTCGAATAGGTCCGGCTGCGCAGATTGGTGTCGCGGTCGGCCATGATGAAATAGTCATAGCCGCGTTCCAGCGTCAGCTGCGCGGCGCGGTACAGCAGATAGCGCTCGACCGTCTCGCGCGACGTCAGGCTGTTGCCCGAAAAGCTGACCTGATAGCGGTTCGGCTCGATCTGCTGGTCGCTATAGCCATTGCGATAGAAGCCCGATCCGGTCGCGGGCTGATAGGGGGTAGGCGTGGCGCAGGCGGCAAGCGCGACCGCGCCGACTAGGGTGGTGCCGATCGCCCGCAGGCGGGCACGCGGGGTAGGGTGCAGCAACATCAGTTTCTCCAATGCCGCCATGGCTACCGACCCATGGCGAGGTTCCATTGCGTAAGGAACGATCCGCCGGGGGGTCGGGTCCGTGGGACGTGCAGATCAACCGTGCATGGCATGAGATTAGCGGCGGCTGAACGACGTTTTGAGCTCAGAGCACCGATCCGGTGGCCAAAATGTATCATGGCGCGGGCAATCAGCAATGATCCGTTGAAGTCTGAACAAAATCGAGAGACGCTATCGATATGGGAAAAGCATTTCTACTAGTTGTTGCGGTTGTCGCGTTGGGAGTTCCACAAGCTGGATGTGTAAGTAGAGGGATTGACCTTCAAGCAGTCGGCGACCCCACGCCCATGCCCACGTATGATGCTCCTTGCGTCCAGCAAGATAATGACGTTCGCTGTGACCTTGAGGCCCAGTTGAAAGCCGCTGACGCTGCTCGGGATGCTGCCGACTGGAACTGGTGGCAGATGGTGCTCGGAGCGCTCGGATTCGGTGGGCTTCTTTACAGCCTAAACCTGAATAGGCGTGCAACGAACGCCGCTGTTGCTGCAAACGCAGATACGGAGCGTGCCTTGAAGAGCGCGGATCGTACCGCGGATGCTGCGCAACGACAGGCGCAAGCATCAGAAGAGGCTTTGGCGATGCAGCGGGAGTTTTCCGAAAAAGAACTTCGAGCTTACGTTACGGTAAAATTTGTTAAGGCGCTGACGCTGTCCACGGGAAGTTCCAAAGAAGCGAGCGTGCAGGTCGAATATCATAATATCGGAAATACGCCTGCACTGCATGTGAGGGTAATACTTGCGTCTATATCGCCAACATATTTTAATGGAATCATATTGTCTTTGAATGATACGATAAATGGATTGGCTCCGCTTACGATTATGCCGGGCGGGACGTCATCAATATTGAGTAAGGGATACCCCCATAACGTTGTCGGCCATTTCGACCTTGATCCAAATTTTGTGGGGGCGTGGGAAGGTGGGTCTGGATACCTGATTGCGGAGGGACTTATAGAATATGAAGACGTTTTTGGAAAAAAGAGAGAAACACGGTTCAGGTACGTTCTCGACGGGAGGTCGGGGCCTAGCGTGATGCAGTTCTTTCCGGCGTCTTCAGGTAACTCTATGACCTAAATTCCTGATGTCGCGGAGTAGATGCATTGCCTGAATCAGCAGCCAGCAAAGACAAGCTCAAGATGCACCTGGCAAGCCGTTAAGCTCTCTGGGTATCGGAGCATTTAGTCTGGCCACCTTGTCCGCCCGGTCGTGCCGGGGGGTGTCGCTGGCTCCCTGAGTAGGATTCGAACCTACGGCCGCTCGATTAACAGTCGAGAGCTCTACCGCTGAGCTATCAGGGAACAACTGCGAGGCCGCGTCTTTAGCAGCGGATTCGGGCTTTGCAACGCCTAATTTCACTTTTTGCGCGTCAGCCGGCGAACTGCTCCATCGTGATGCGGTCGTCGAGCGCATGTTCGGGATCGAACAGCAGCGTCAGGTCGCGCACCCGGTCGACCGCGACATCGACCTGCGCCACGTCGCGCACTTCCCGCTGGTCGGCGACGGCCGATACCGGGCGCTTGTCCGGCTCCAGCACGCGCAGTGTGATTCGTGCCTTGTCGGGCAGAATCGCGCCGCGCCAGCGACGCGGGCGGAACGGGCTGATCGGCGTCAGCGCCAGCATGCCGGACCCCATCGGCAGGATCGGCCCATTCGCGGACAGGTTGTACGCGGTCGACCCGGCGGGGGTGGCCGCCAGGATGCCGTCGCACACCAGTTCGGGCATCACCACCCGGTCGTTGAGCGACACTTCCAGCTTGGCGGTCTGCCGCGTCTCGCGCAGCAGCGAGACTTCGTTGATCGCCGGCAGCACGCGCACCTCGCCGTCCATCGTCGTCGCGGTCATGGTCAGCGGCGACACGCGGAACGGTTTGGCCCGGCCCAGCCGCCGGTCCAGCTCGTCCATGCGCCATTCGTTCATCAGGAACCCGACCGTGCCGAGGTTCATGCCGAACACCGGCACGGTATTGCGGCGCTCCAGCAGCATGTGCAGCACCTGCAGCAGGAACCCGTCGCCACCCAGCGCCACGATCAAATCGGCATCCTCGACCCCCGCCCAATCATAGCGGGCGCGCAGCGTCTCCTCGGCGGCGCGCGCCTGCGGCGTGGGGGAGGCCAGCAAGGCAAGGCGCGTCGTCATCCGCCGGTCACACTCATATGGCGGGCAACGGCCGGCGCCGCCCCGGTTTCGATACGGAAGTCGTGCGCGGCCGGCTTGCGCGGCAGCGCGGCGTCGAGCGCGGCATCGACCGCCGCGATCCCGCCCTCGCGCAACGCATCCTTCAGGTCGACATGGTCGTCATGGCCCAGGCACAGGTACAGCTTGCCCTCGGTCGTCAGCCGCACCCGGTTGCATCCCGCGCAGAAATTGGCGGTGAGCGGCGAGATCAGCCCCAGCCGGTTGCCATGCTCGGCCACCCGCC
This sequence comes from Sphingomonas sp. ABOLH, assembly GCF_003951715.1. NCBI lineage: Bacteria > Pseudomonadati > Pseudomonadota > Alphaproteobacteria > Sphingomonadales > Sphingomonadaceae > Sphingomonas > Sphingomonas sp. ABOLH. The sequence goes on from NZ_QQWV01000007.1 coordinate 115,579, forward strand.
AATAGCGTGCCGGCCCACCGGTCTGGTGGCTGTCGCGCGTCAGGGTGAAACGGTCCGACAGGGTGTCGAACACGCGGGTCAGCGGCACGAACCGGTCGGTGCGGTCCTCGTCGATCGCGCCCAGCGGCATCGTCTCGATCAGCGACAGGTCGTGCCCCTCGCGCCCGCACCAGTCGAGCATGTCGCCGACATGGTCCTCGTTCAGCCCTTTCAGGACCACCATGTTGATCTTGATCGCCATGCCCGCGTCGCGTGCGGCGGCGATGCCGTCCAGCACCTGCGCGACATCGCCGTGGCGAGTGACATAGCGGAAGATTTCGGGGTCGAGGCTGTCGAGGCTGACATTGATCCGCCGGATGCCGGCATCGGCCAGCGCCGGCGCATGTTCGCGCAACCGCGTGGCGTTGGTCGTCATGGTCAGTTCGGACAGGCCGCCCCCGATCATCCGGCCGAGCCGCTGGCACAGTTCGGTCACACCGCGCCGGACCAGCGGCTCGCCACCCGACAGGCGGATCTTGTCGATCCCGCGCGCCACGAACCGCTCGGCGATCAGTGCGATCTCCTCCAGGCTCAGCACCTTCGAACGGGGCAGGAAGGTCATCGCCTCCGCCATGCAGTATCGGCAGCGCAGGTCGCACCGGTCGGTCACCGATATGCGCAGATAGCGGATGGTGCGGCCATGCGCGTCGATCAGGGAGGGGGCGCAGGACATTGCCGACCAAGCTAAGGTGCCCGAACGGACCATACAAGGTGTCCATTGCCGCCGCCCCAATGTCTCCATATTGTCCGCGCCCATGGGTGGGATTTGACCGCATGGACCGGCCACGATGCGGCGCAGCAGCGCGCGCTGTTCGTGCTGTCGTTTCGACAGCGTGACGAACTCGCCGCGATCCTCTCGCGCGCCGGCTGGCGGGTCGTCGCCGCACGCCGGTCGGACGGGCTACGTCAGCGCGTTGCCGCCAGCGGGACTGCCATCGCCATCGTCGATGCGCGCGGCGCGATCGACGAAGGAATCGCCGTCACCGCCGAACTCGCCCGCATCGCCGGCCATGGCGACGCGCTGCTGGTGCTGGTGTCGCGCGGCGATGTCGACCGGCTGGGCGCGCTGCACGACGCCGGCGCGACGCATCTGCTGGTCAGCCCGATCGGCAGCGAGGTGTTGTTGCAGGCGGTGCGCTCCGCCGAACGCCATGTCGTCCGCATGGGCGGCGGCTGGCATGATCCGACCGCCGGGGCGGGCGCGCCGCTTGGCTGGCGGCACGATGCCGAACGCGGCTCGCTGCAACTGACGCCCGCGCTGGCGGAGGCGACCGGCTTTGCCGAATCGAGCGACCCGCGCGCGCTGCTCCGTGCGCTGGGGCCGGACGGGCGGCGGATCGCGCTGGCGGCGATCCGGCGATTGACCGACAACCTGCCCGCCACCGCCTTCGCCCATGACCTGCCGGGGCTGGGGCGGGTGGTGCAGCATGTCGCGCGGGATGCGCATAGCGGGCGGTTGCACGCGCTGATCGAACCATTGGCGCGCGTCGGCGATATCGGCGCGGTGGTGCGCGAGGCGCTGGGGTCGGTGCGCGACCATGCCGGGGCGCAGCGCTGGCTCGACCGCCGGATCGAGGGGGGTGAGCGCCCCGGCATCCGCGTGCTCGCCATCGCCGGGATCGATCCGATCAACCGGCAACAGGGGCGGGTGGTCGGCGACACGCTGTTGCGTGCCGTCGAACGCCGCATCGAACAGGCGGTGCGCGATGCCGGCGTCGCCCGCGCGGCGCTGGCCCGGCTGGGCGGGACCGAATTCGGCGTGCTGCTGCCGCACGGCAATGACGAAGGGCTGGAGGAGGCGCTGCGGCAGGCGCTGGCGCGTCCGTTCGTCGCGGGCAGCGGCATGGTGACGCTGGGACTGCGCCAGGCATGCGGCGTGGCCGCGCCGGGCGAGAGCGGCGACCAGCTGATCCGCCGGGTCGAGGGCGAGCTGCCCGGTGCGCGGGCCGATGATGCGCAGGGGCCGCTGGCCGCGGACGGCGCCGACGTCCTTGCCGGCGAGGTGCATCGCGCGATCGACCGGGGGGAGATCGCGATCCGCTTCCAGCCGCAGGTCGACCTGCTCGCCGGCCGCATCGTCGGGGTCGAGGCGCTGGCACGCTGGGACCATCCCGAACGCGGCGAACTGGGTGCCGAACTGCTGTTCGCCGCCGCGACCCATGCCCGGCTGGCGGGGGTGTTGTCGGCGCATGTCCAGCATCTTGCGATGCGCATCGCCGCCGGCTGGGACGCGCCGCTCTCGCGCCTGCGCCTGTCGATCAACGTCACGGCGGAGGATGTCGCGCAGCCCGACTTTGCCGAAACCTTGCTCGCCGCCGCCGACGACAGCGGCTTTCCGCGCGACCGGCTGACCGTGGAGATTACCGAGAGCGGGCTGATCGCCGAACTGGGCGAGGCGGCGGGGCTGCTCGCGACGCTGCGCGCGGCCGGCTGCCGCGTCGCGATCGACGATTTCGGCACCGGCTATTCCAGCCTCGCCTATCTCAAGGCGCTGCCGCTCGACTATCTCAAGCTCGACCGGCGGCTGACGCAGGATATCGTCGGCTCGCACCGCGACCGGGTGGTGGTGCGCGGCGTCATCGACATGGCCCGCTCGCTCGACCTGACGGTGATCGCCGAAGGGGTCGAAACGGTCGACCAACGCGACGCGCTGGCGACCGAGGGGTGTCAGCTGTACCAGGGATTCCTGTGCGCCGAACCGCTGACGGTGCCGGCGCTCACGGCGTTGCTGGGGTAGGGGGCGCAAGTATCGTCATCCCCGCGAAGGCGGGGATCCATATACGCAGCGGTTGCGAATCGTTCCCTAACGTCAGCGTCTATGGATTCCCGCCTTCGCGGGAATGACGAGCCTTTGGCTCAATACCGAGCGATCGACAAATCCTCCGTCTCGATCGCCGCGCGCCTGCCGGACATCAGGTCGGCGATCACCGCCGCCGATCCGCATGCCATGGTCCACCCCAGCGTGCCGTGTCCGGTGTTCAGGAACAGGTTGCCGAACTTCGTCGGCCCCACCACCGGCGTACTGTCCGGCGTCATCGGCCTGAGCCCGCTCCAGAAACTCGCTCGCGACGTATCACCCGCGCCGGGGAACAGGCTGCCCAGCGAATATTCCAGCGTCGCCCGCCGCGCTTCGGGCAGGTCGTTGTTGAACCCCGAAATCTCCGCCATGCCACCCACGCGGATGCGGTCGCCCAGCCGGGTGATCGCGACCTTGTAGCTTTCGTCGAGCAGCGTCGACACCGGCGCGCGCCCCTCGTCGACGATCGGCACCGTGATCGAATAACCCTTCACCGGATAGACCGGCAGTTTCAGCCCCAGCGGCCGGACCAGCTTCGGCGAAAAGCTGCCGAGCGCCACCAGATAGGCGTCCCCCGTCACCATGCCCGCATCGGTCTCGACCCCCGCAATCCGGCCGCCCTGCCGGACCAGCCGGCGGATCGTCGTGCCCATGCGGAACTCGACCCCCGCTGCCGCCGCCATCTTGGCCAGCCGGTTGGTGAACTTGAAGCAGTCGCCCGTCTCGTCGCCCGGCAACCGCAAGCCGCCCGCCAGCGGAATATTGCTCCCCGCCAGCCCAGGTTCGGCAGCGATACAGCCCGCGCGGTCGAGCACTTCGTACGCGACGCCATCGGCCTTCAGCACCGCGATATCCTTGTCGATCCCGGCCAGCTGCTTCTCCTCGCGGAACAGCTGCAACGTGCCCTGCGACCGCTCGTCATAGGCAATGCCGGTGGCGCCGCGCAGTTCGATCAGCTTGTCGCGGCTATATTCGGCCAGCCGCACCATGCGCCCCTTGTTCACCGCATAGTCGCGCGCATTGCAGTTGCCGAGCATCGCGACCAGCCAGCGCAGCATCGCCAGGTCCATCTGCGGCCGCAGGATAAGCGGGGCGTGTTGCATGAACAGCCACTTCATCGCCTTGGCCGGAATGCCCGGCGCCGCCCAGGGCGAGGCATAGCCCGGCGAGATCTCGCCCGCATTGGCGAAGCTCGTCTCCAGCGCCGGGCCGGCCTGCCGGTCGATCACCACGACCTCATGCCCCGCTTGGGCCAGATACCATGCCGAGGTGACGCCGATCACCCCCGCGCCCAGGATCACGATCCGCATGTTGCGTCCTCTTGTTGGGTGAGGGCCACGATCCGCCGGGCATGGCGGTGGCGCAGGCTGGTCAGGATTTCATAGGCGATGGTTCCGGCATCCGCCGCGACCGCATCGATGCTCTGGTGCGGGCCGATCAGCTCCGCATTGGGTGTCGCGACCAGCAGGTCTACGGCCACATCGGTCACGTCGATGCAGATGCTGTCCATCGACACCCGCCCGGCGATCGGCGCGCGTACCCCGGCGACATAGGCCGCGCCCCGGTTGCTCAGCATCCGCGGCCAGCCATCGGCATAGCCATAGGACAGGGTCGCGATCCGCCGGTCGTGGCTTGCGACCGAGGTCAGGCCATAGCCCACGCCGGTCCCCGCCGGCACGTCGCGCCACTGCACGATCCGCGCCTCCAACGCGACGACCGGCCGCATCGGATTGGGCCGCCCGTCCTGCGGTGCCCCGCCATAGAGCGCGATTCCCGGCCGGACGAGGTCGCCATGAAACCCGCCGCCCAGGAACGATCCCCCCGAATTGGCCAGCGACCGCTCCGCCGGGGGCAGCATCGCCGCCAGTTCGTCGAACCGCGCCCGCTGCGCCGCGTTCGCGCCCGATCCCGGTTCGTCGCCGCAGGCGAGGTGGCTCATCACCAGCACCAGCTCGATCCCGCCCAGCATCGTCGGGTCGGCGGCGATCGCCGCGACCTCGTCCGGGGCCAGCCCCAGCCGCGACATGCCGCTGTCGACCTGCACCGCCGCCGGCAGCCGCCGCCCGGCGATCCGCCCCGCCGCCGCCCAGCGCTCGATATCCGCCGGGCAGTTGAGCACCGGCACCGCATCGGCGGCGATCAGCGCCGCTTCCTCGCCCGGCGCGATTCCGTTGAGCACGAACAGCCGAGCATCGGCGGGCAGGGTCGGGCGCAGCGCGGTGGCTTCCCCGGTCAGCGCGACGAAGAAATCGCGGCACCCCGCGCGGTACAGCGCATCGGCGACGATCCCTGCGCCCAGGCCATAGCCATCGGCCTTCACCACGCCCGCCGCCCGCGCCGGGGCGACGGTCGCCGCGATCGTCCGGTAATTGGCGACCAGCGCGTTCAGGTCGATCGTCAGCAATGCCATCGTTCCATGCTCTCCGTAAGCCCAGCGTAGCGCAGATAGTATCGCAGGTTTTGCGATTGTGCCGCATCTTCTGCCGTAATAGCGTAGGTACGCAATAATTGGCGGGTTGGACGCAACGAAGATGAACCTCGACGCCATCGACCGCAAATTGCTGAACCTGCTGCGGCTCGACGCCCGCCGCCCCAACAACGCGCTGGCGGCGGAGGTCGGGCTATCACCCTCCGCCTGTCTCCGCCGGGTGCGGTTGCTGGAGGATGCCGGCGTCATCCGCGGCTATACCGTCGTCACCCGCGCCGACCCGGCCGACCATGGCGCGACGGTGATCGTGCAGGTGACGCTGGAGCGCCAGACCGAGGAATATCTTTCCCGCTTCGAAGCGGCGGTGCGCCGCCATGCGGAGATTCAGGAATGCTGGCTGATGACCGGCCAGTCCGATTACTGGCTGCGCGTCGCGGTCGAATCGGCAGCGGCGTACGAGGCGCTGCACACCGACATATTGTCGCGCCTGCCCGGCGTGACGCGGATCAATTCGAGCTTCGCGATGCGCAATGCGTTGATGCCCAGGCGCCGGGGGTGAGGGCGGTTCCCACCATACCCTACCGTTCGGTTCGAGCAGCTTCGAGCTTGTCGAGAAGCGCCCGTCGAGAACCCCCGGTTTGGGGCGCCCCCTTCTCGACTACGGTTCTCGACAGGCTCGAACCTCCGCTCGAAGCAAACGGGGGGAGGGTAGAGAGCGGCCGGGAAAGAGAGAAGTCGGCCGGAACCCTACCCCAACCCCACCAGCCTCTCCGCCGTCCGCACATCATGCGCGACCACCGCACCGCTCAACCGGTCGATCAGCCGCAGCAACCCGCCACCGCGCGCCGCGCTGTCGCCGGGCATCACCTCGCTGCCCCATTCGCGTGCCAGCGTCTCGATCCGCCCGGTGCTGTCGAGCGTCATCGACCGGAACGGCAGCAGGGTCGCGGGCGATGCGAAGCGGCTGTCGCCATCCGCGACCATCGGATCGACCAGGATCGCGCCCGCCACCCGCTGCACATAATGCGACGGCGACAGCCGCGCCCACCACGCCGCCGCGCGGCACCCGGCACCATGCGCCAGCAGGATCACCTGCCGGTCCGCCTCGCTGACGAACCGGTCGATCCGCGCGCCCAGCATGTTGCGCTCATTCTCCCGCCCCAGCGGCAGCAACGTCGCGCGCAGCCGCTCGATCACGTCGTTCAGCGCGGGCGGGGGCGTGCCATCGGACAGGGCAAGCACCGAATATCGGGTGTCGGCAACGGCAACCATCGTGTCGTCTCCCCTCCTGCGGGTGATGTACGGCAGGCTATCATGCCTGCATCCCCGCGCAATGGCGCAAACGCGCCGTGACGGTGAAGCGATCCCGAAATGCCACGGATCGCGCCGCTACAGACGTATACTCCATGTTAAAGCGCATGCCGTTATCGCAGGCCGGGTGAGAGGTCCGGAAGGCATGACAGATACAATCGATATTCCTTCGGCAGCCGATCCCCGTTGGGACGCGGTGCTGTCGGGCGCGGTCCGCCCGGCGTATAAATGCCTCGCGCTGCGCATCCTGATGATCCGCCTGACCCATGCCTATGCCCGCGACGATGCCGACCGGCCGGCGCTGGTCGAGGAACTGCGCCGCTTCTTCCGCGACAATCTGCGCTTCGCCCGCGAAGACTATGCCACGATCTTTCAGGGGAAGCCCCAATGACCGCGTCGAACCCGTTCCATGCCGACCGGTCGCTGTACAGCGTCGACGAGGTCGCCGCGATGCTGGCCGCCGGCGAGACCCTGATTTTGGCGGGGGAGGAGCGCCTGCTCGCCGCGCTGCCCCGGGGCGAATGGGTCGGCGGCACCAGCCCCTATTTCATGACCGCCGAAGCCGGCGGGGCGCATGCGCCCGACCGCATCTTCGTCCAGCGGATGCCCGCCTTCGCCTCGGTCGCATGGGTCGGGATGCTCGATCGCGCCGCCCTGCCGGACATGGCGGCGCTCGGTCCCGACAATGGCTATACCATCCTGCTGATCCCGGGGCAGAGCGAGGTCCATCGCGACTTCGCGCTCCACGGCATCGAATGGCCCGACATGTTCCGCCGCCCGGTGGTGGGCTGGGTCACCGGCGTCGCGGGGCAAGCCGCCGCGACCGACCGTCCGAAAGTGTTCGACGGGCGCAGCGGTCGTTCGGCCGACGATCGGGCGGTGGTGCTGCATGTCGCGCTGCCCGACCATGCCTTTGCCCGTGCCGATATCGTCAACCTGTTCGCGCCCGACATGGACGGGCCGGTGCTGACCTTCGACACCGATACCGGCTTTACCGTCGAACACGTGTCGGTCGATGGCGTGCCGACCCGGCTGGTCGATCATATCGCCGCGAACGGCATCGACACCCGGCTGCCGCTGGTCGCCGATTACAACGGCACGATGGTCAATGTCGCGACCGCGGGGATCGACGAGGCGACCGGGCGTGTCACCTTCTTCGCCCCGGTCTATGGCCATGTCGCCTATCGCTTCGCCCGCCCGGTCGAGGATTATCCGCGGCAATTCGCCGAACAACTGGGCAGCCCGGGTGGCGAGGTCGTGTTCAGCTGCAACTGCATCCTGAACTATATGTACGCGGGACTTGAGGGTGAGCGGCCGGGCGACATGACCGGTCCCGTCACCTTCGGCGAAATCGCCTATGTCCTGCTCACCCAGTCGATGGTCTATCTGGTAGTCGAACAGGATTGAGCGCGGCTTAGAGCGGCAGCGCGGTCGTCGCCTTCACTTCCTCCAGCACGGCATAGGTCCGCGTCTCGCGTACCCCGGGCACGGTCGTCAGCGTCCGGCCCAGGAACGCCCGATACGCATCCATATCGGCCATGCGAACCTTTAAAAGATAGTCGAAACCGCCCGCAACCATATGACATTCCAACACTTCCGGCAGGTCGCGGACATGGTTGGCAAAGGCGGTGAAGACGTCGTCGGTGGTGCGGTCCAATAGTACCTCGATGAATACCAGCAGCGACCGGTCGAGCTTTCCCGGATCGAGCAGCGCGGCGTACCCCCGGATAACGCCACTCTCGCGCAACCGCCGCACCCGTTCGAAACAGGCGGCGGGCGACAGGCCGCACTGCGTCGCCAGCGCCTGATTGGTGATCCGCCCATCGCCCTGCAACACCCGCAGCAACTTCCGGTCCGTCTGGTCCATCGCAACCACCTCTCCCACACTCTACGTCACCCCGGGCTTGACCCGGGGTCCCGCTTCTTCTTCTACCACGTCCGAAGATCAGGCGATACTAACGCCCTTATCCAGGAAAACTATCGTCTGATCGCCCCAACATACGAAGCACCTTTGTCTTCAACCGCGATATACCGACGAACCGACATACGGAGAGACGAATGCCCGCGATCGATTGGGATGCCCTGGACGCCGACAAGTTCATCGACGAGAGCGTCCTGCTCCCGCAGTTGCTTGCCCAGGTGCCGCTGACCCAATCCGACCGCGCGGAGATCGTCGCCAAGGCCGCGAAGCTGGTCGAACGCACCCGCGCCGCCGCCGCCAAGCCCGGCGTGGTCGAGGGCTTTCTCCAGCAATTCTCGCTGGGCACGCAGGAGGGGCTGGCGCTGATGTGTCTGGCCGAGGCGCTGCTGCGCACCCCCGACGCCGCGACCCGCGACCGGCTGATCGCCGAAAAGGTCGGCACCGCCGACTGGGCAGCGCATCTGGGCCAGTCGTCCAGCCTGTTCGTCAACGCCTCGACCATCGGCCTGACGCTGACCGGCAAGCTGGTCGGCGACGAAGGGCCGGCCGGCATCGGCGAGACGATCCGCCGCCTTGCCGGGCGGCTGGGCGAACCGGTCATCCGCCGTGCGCTGGCCGCCGCGGTCGGTATCATGGGCGACCAGTTCGTGCTCGGTTCGACCATCGAGGCCGCGCTGAAGCGTGCCGCGAAGGAAGGCTATCTCTGCTCGTTCGACATGCTGGGGGAGGGTGCGCGCACCCCCGCCGATGCCGAACGCTATGAACATATCTACGCCGCCGCGATCGAGGCGGTCGGCCGCGCCCGCGCGCCCGGCAGCACGCCGGAGGAAGGGCATGGCGTCTCGGTCAAGCTTTCGGCGCTGTGCCCGCGCTATGAAGCGGTGCGGACCGACGACGTGTTCGCCGACCTCTATCCGCGCATGAAGCGCCTCGCGCTGATCGGCGCGCGCCACAATCTCAACCTCGCCATCGACGCGGAGGAAGCCGACCGCCTCGCCCTGTCGCTCAAGCTGGTCGACCGGCTGGCGCGCGAGAGCGAGCTGGGCGACTGGACCGGTCTCGGCGTCGTGGTGCAGGCCTATGGCAAGCGTGCGCGCGGGGTGATCGACGGGCTGGAACGGCTGTCGCGCGACACCGGGCGGCGGATCATGGTCCGGCTGGTCAAGGGCGCCTATTGGGACAGCGAGGTCAAGCGCGCGCAGATCGCTGGCCATCCTGGCTATCCGGTGTTCACGTCGAAGGCCGCGACCGATCTGTCCTATCTGGTGTGCGCGCATAAGTTGATCGCGGCGGCGCCGGCGCTCTACCCGCAGTTCGCGACCCATAACGCGCACAGCCTGATGGCGGTGCGCCACATGGCCGACCGCGCCGGCGTGCGGATCGAGCACCAGCGGCTGCACGGCATGGGCGAGGGGCTGTACCGACAGGCGGCGGCAACTATCGGCGATAACGCCTTGATCCTGCGTGCTTATGCGCCGGTCGGCGGGCATGAGGAACTGCTGCCCTATCTCGTCCGTCGCCTGCTCGAAAACGGCGCCAACAGCAGCTTCGTCAATGCCCTGCTGGACGAGGAAGTGCCGGCGACGACGCTGGTCGCCGATCCGGTCGCGGCGGTTGCGGCGACCCCGCGTCAACATCCGCGCCTCCCGTCCCCATCCGGCATCTATCCCGGCCGCGGCAACCCCCTTGGCCGCGACTATTCCATCGCCTCGGTCCGCGCCCGGGCAATGTCGGTTCGCGACACCTTCGCCACCATCCACGCCGGCCCGATCGTCGGTGGCCAGACCCTTGCCGGCACCGGCGCCGTGCCCATGGCCAGCCCGGTCGACCATGGCCGGACCATCGGCTCCGTCACCGCCGCCACCCCCGCCGAAATCGACCGCGCCGCCGCGCTCGCCCGTGCCGCCCAGCCCCGCTGGAACGCCATGGGCGGAGTTTCCCGGGGGAAAATCCTCCGCGCCATGGCCGACGCCCTCGATGCGCAGATGGACCGCTTCATCGCGATTCTCTCCGCCGAAGCCGGCAAGACGTTGAACGACGCGGTAGCCGAAGTGCGCGAGGCGATCGATTTCTGCCGCTATTATGCCCTGTTGGCCGAAACCCGCTTCGCCGGTCCGACCGTGCTGCCGGGGCCGGTCGGCGAAGTGAACCAGATCGAACTCCACGGCCGCGGCGTGTTCGTCTGCATCAGCCCATGGAATTTCCCGCTCGCGATCTTCACCGGACAGGTCGCCGCCGCGCTCGCCGCCGGCAACGCCGTCCTCGCCAAGCCCGCCGAACAGACGCCGCTGGTCGCCGCCGAAGCCGTCCGCCTGTTCCATTCGGCCGGGCTCGATCCCGATCTGCTGGCGCTGCTGCCGGGCGACGGGGCGGAGGTCGGCGCGGCGCTGGTCGCGCATCCGGCCATTGCCGGCGTCGCCTTCACCGGCGGCACCGACACCGCCTGGGCGATCAACCGCAGCCTCGCCAACCGCAACGGTCCGATCCTGCCGTTCATCGCCGAAACCGGCGGCTTGAACGGCCTGTTCGTCGATACCAGTGCGCTGCGCGAACAGGTGGTCGACGACGTGCTCCTCTCCGCCTTCGGCTCGGCGGGGCAGCGTTGCTCGGCGCTCCGCCTGCTGTACCTGCCCCAGGATACCGCCGACGCGACGATCGAGACGCTGGTTGGTGCGGCCGGCTGCATGGTGATCGGCGATCCGTCCGATCCGGCGACCGATATCGGCCCGGTGATCGACGCGGAGGCACGCGATGCCCTCAATGCCCATGTCGAACGCCTCGAGCGCGAGGCGAAGATCCTGTTCCGCGCCGACGCCCGCGGCCACGACTCGCGCGGCACGTACTTCGCGCCGGTCATCGCCGAAGTGCCCAGCCCCGACTTCCTCGAACGCGAGGTGTTCGGCCCGGTGCTGCACGTCTATCGCTACGACCCCGCCGACCTCGCATCGGTCGCGGGAAGGCTGGCGGCACGCGGCTATGGCCTGACGCTCGGCATCCACAGCCGCATCGACCGTTTTGCCGAGGAAGTCGCCGCGCTGGTTCCGGCGGGCAATGTCTATGTCAACCGCTCGATCATCGGCGCGGTCGTCGGCGTCCAGCCCTTCGGCGGCGAAGGGCTGTCGGGCACCGGTCCGAAGGCCGGCGGACCCGATGCGCTGCTGCGCTACGCCGCCGAACGCTCCACCTCGATCAACATCATGGCGAAGGGCGGCGACCCGGCGCTGCTTAACCTGTAGGGGCGCCAGAACCGGCGATCGTCACCCGGTCGCCGGTGAAATCGAGCTGGAAGAACGGGGCGGCGGTCCCACCGAACCGGGCGCGGCGCAGCGCCACGTCGGCGGCGGCATCCGCTCCGTTCAGCCCGGCATAGTCGACGAACGCGGCGACCTGTCCCTCGCCGGTGACCCACCAGCAATAGGCCTGCGTCGGCTCGGCCGCCGGGTTGCCGGCGACGAGGCCGCTGCCGTTCACCGGCCGCCATGGCCCGTCCATGCTGTCGCCGACCATCGCGTACAACCCGGTGGGGGCGGGCAGGCCGCGGGCAAAGCGCTTCGCCTGGGTCGACCAGAACAGGTAATAGAGCCCGTCGCGCAGGATGATGTGCGGGCGTTCCAGCTCGCTGTTCACGCCGATCGCGTCGACCAGCGGCGTCGCCAGCTGCCATGGCGCATCGGCCCGCTCGCGGCTGGCGATGCCGATCACCCCGTCCAGCTGGGCATCGGTCCATGCCGCCGATCCGACGAACAGCAGATGGTCACGACCGGTCGCCGGATCGTGGAAGAAGCCGGGATCGCGAAACCCCTTGATGCCGGTTGCCGGCGCCTCGACCTCGTCCGCGATGCGGTAGCATGCGCCGTCTGCCACGACGCTCTCCACCGGCGTCGACCAGTGCTCCGTCCGCGCGTCGTCGCCCTCGACGGTAAAACGACCGACCGTCTCGAACAGCCTTTGTTCGAAGCTGTGCGGCCCGTCCCGCCGGCCGGCGGCGGTGAAATACATCGTCAGCGTCGCACCATCGTCGGCCAGCACCGCCGACCCCGACCATTCGCGGCTACCGGGGGTAAAGCCGTCCGGGAACGCCGCACCATGCAGCCGCCAGCCATCCGCGCCATGGCTGGTCAGGTAGATGCGCGCCGCATCATGCCGTGCCTCCGGATCGTCGAAGCGCGGCGTGCCAAGGAAGAACCAGTAGCTCCGCCCGTCGACGAACACCGTCGACCCGTCTGCGCGGGCGATCTGCCACATGTCCCAGAAGTCGTATGCGGGATCGATCGGCACGATGTCGGCGGGGCTCAGAATCGGCAGCCGGTCCGGGCCGTCCGGCGCGATCCGCGCTACCTGCTCGGCCGACCAGCGCGTCGGTGCGGTAGGGGCTGCGCTCAACGGATCGCTCCGACCGGCAGGCCATCGGCGTTGCGCTCACGCACGCTCCACACCGCCGCCGCTGCGCAGAACATCAGCACGCCGCACAGCGTCAGCACGTTGCGCGGGTCGCCGCCCAGCAGGGGTTGGTAGAACAGCCACATCGTTGCCGAAAAGATCAGCATCGGGATGACGATCATCATGTTGAAAATGCCCATATAGACGCCGGTCCGCTCCGGCGGGATCGATCCGGCAAGGATGATGTACGGATTGCCCATGATGCTGGCCCAGCCGAGGCCGATGCCGACCGCCGGCAGGAACAGCAGCGCCTTGGACGTGACATGCGGCAGGCAGACCATGCCGATGCCGGCGGCGATCAGGCTGAGTGCGTGGAGCGGCGCGGCTCCGATCCGCCGTGCGATCGGGACCATGGCAAAGGCGGCCAGGAACGCGACGCCGTTATAGAAGGCCGCCATCTCGCCATTGGTCAGCACCGCCGAATGGAACCCGGACGAGGTCGGATCGGCGGTGCCGTAGACCGAGCGGCCGATCGTGTAGATGACGTAATTCCAATAGGCCATCATCGCGTACCATTGGAACAGGCTCATCAGCGCGAGCTTGCGCATGGCCAGCGGCATGTCGCGGATCGCGCTGCCGATTTCGGCCAGCGTCGCCCCGAACGACTTGGGCTTGGCGGCGATCGCGGTCTTTTCCGCCGGGGTCAGCGGCAGTTCGGGCACGCGCAGGATCGACCACAGGATCGTCGAGATCGACAGCACCGCCCCGACCATGAACGCGACCCGCGCCGTGTAAGGAATATTGTGGGTATCGACCCAGTCTTGGTTCATCCCCGCCCACACCAGCAGCGAGGGCGTGAGGAAGGCCAGCATCTGCGCCAGGCCGGCAAAGGCGCTCTGCGTGAGGAAGCCGATCTGGTGCTGATCCTCGTTCAGCCGGTCGCTGACATAGGCGCGATACGGCTCCATCGTGATGTTGTTGCCGGCATCGAGGATCCATAGCAGCGACACCGCCATCAGGATCGAACTCGACAAGGGCATGAAGAACAGGCCGAAGCAGCACAGCACCGCGCCCATCACGAAATAGGGCGTCCGCCGGCCCCAGCGGCTATCGGTACGGTCGCTCAGCGCACCGATCAGCGGCTGTACCAGCAGTCCGGTCAGCGGCCCGGCCAACTGCAGCAGGGGCAGCTGCGACTCATCCGCGCCCAGATAGCTGTAGATCGGCGCCATGTTGCCCTGTTGCAGCCCGAAGCTGAACTGCAGGCCGAGGAACCCGAGGTTCATCTCAAGGATGCGGGGTAGGGACAGGTGCGGTTTCATCGGGGGCGCCATGGTCGATCCTGCTCCTTGCACATCGGTCTGACGCCGACGCGACGCTAGTCGCGCGTCACGGAGTAAATTGCAACAATCGATTGCATTGCATCATGCTCTGGTTGGCGCATGGGCACGCAACCCGCTCGACCTCAGCTAAGCGGAGCGCATTTTGCCGATAGCCATGCCGCGGTTTCGTTATCGAGCAGCGGCGTCAGCAACGCCTCGACCCGCGCGTGATAGGCGTCGACCCAGGCCCGTTCGGCATGGGTCAGCAGGGCCGGGACGATCAGAGACCGTTCGATCGGTACGAAGGTCAGCGTTTCGAACGCCAGCATGGGCAGGTCGCCGCCGGGAATGTCGCACTCGACCACCAGCAGCAGGTTCTCGATCCGAATGCCGTATTTACCCGCCTTGTAATAGCCGGGTTCGTTGGACAGCATCATGCCGGCGCGCAGCGGCTCCAATGGTCCGCCACCCGGATAATTGGGGGCGCCGATCCGCTGCGGACCTTCATGTACCGACAGGAAGGCGCCGATGCCGTGGCCGGTGCCATGGGCATAATCCAGCCCGGCCTCCCACAACGGCCGCCGTGCGAAGCCGTCGATATGCCCGCCGAGGGTGCCGTCCGGGAAGATGGCGGTGTCGATCGCGATATGGCCCTTCAGCACGCGGGTGAAGCGGTCGCGCATTTCGTCGGACACCTCGCCGACCGGCATGACGCGGGTGATGTCGGTCGTGCCGTCGGCATATTGGCCACCGGAGTCGATCAGGTAGAGCTGGCCGGGCAGGATCGGCGCGTTGCTCTCGACCGTCGCCTTGTAATGCGGGCTGGCGGCGTGGGCGCCGGTCGCGCTGATCGTGTCGAACGACAGGTCGCGAAGCAGCCCGGTTTCGCCGCGGATCGCTTCGAGGCGGTCGGATGCCGACAGTTCGCTCAGCGTGCCGGAGGGGGCGGTTTCCTCGAACCATTTCAGGAAGCGGACCATCGCCGCGCCGTCGCGTGCCTGGGCGCTGCGATGGCCGGCGATCTCGACCGGGTTCTTGATTGCCTTGGCCAGCACGGTCGGGTCGCGCTCGGCGACCACCGTCGCGCCGCCGCGGCGTAGCGCTTCGTGGATCGCGGCGACGGCGCGGTCGGGATCGGCGGCGACGCGCTTGCCAGCGAAACGCCCTAGCGTTGCAGCGAAGTCGGTCATCGGGCGGACGGTGACGGCGTTGCCCAAGTGGCGGGCGACGTCTTCGCCGACCTTGCCGGGTGCAGCGAACAGTTCGGCGGTGCCATCGGCATGGACGATCGCATAGCTAAGCGCGACCGGGGTACGCGCAACATCGCTGCCGCGCACGTTGAAGGTCCATGCGATCGAGTCGAGTGCGGTCAGCACGACGGCATCGGCGCGGCGCTCGGCCAGCCATTCGCCGACCGCGGCGCGCTTGTCGGCGGAGGTGCGGCCGGTCAGGCTATCGTCCTGCGCCGTCATCGGCGCGGGCGAGGGGGCGGGACGGTCGGTCCACAGCGCGTCGATCGGGTTCGCGTCGACCGGCATCAGCGCCGCGCCGACATCGGCCAGCGCGCGTTCGGTGGCCGCAACCCAGTCGACCGTCGCCAGCCATGGATCGAAGCCAATCCGGTCGCCTTCGCGCGCGTTGGTCCGCAGCCAATCGGCCATCGACGTCGCGGGAACCTGCACGAACTGCCAGTCGGCGGCGTCGACCTGCTCGCGGACCTGCAAGGTATAGCGGCCATCGGTGAACATCGCGGCGGTGTCGGCGAGCACGACGGCGCTGCCGGCCGACCCCTTGAACCCCGTCAGCCACGCGAGGCGCTGCGCATAGTCGCCGACATATTCGCTCATATACTCGTCGGTCAGCGGTACGACGAAGCCGGTCAGGTCGAGCGTGGCGAGATGGGCGCGCAGAGCCGCGAGGCGTTCGGTGTGGATGGTCATGTGCCGCTCGTATCAGTCGAAACGGCTGCGCAAAAGCCACAAGCTCGCTCGACTTCCGCACGCGTCCGTCCCACATGGGCGGCTATGACGAAGCCCATTCCGCCGATCGCCGAACAGCGCCCCCACAGCTACGAACGCCACGGGATTACCGTGTCCGATCCGTGGGCGTGGCTGCGCGACCCCAATTACCCGAAGGTCGAGGACGAGGCGGTCCTCGACTATCTCAAGGCCGAGAACGCGTACTTTGAGGCGGTGATGGCGCCGCACCAGCCGTTGATCGACACGCTGTTCACCGAGATGCGCGGCCGGATCAAGGAAGACGACGCCACCGTGCCGCAGCGTGATGGCGACTGGTGGTATTGGTCCGATTTCGAGACCGGTGGGGAATATCGTCGTTGGTGGCGGCGGCCGGTGGCGGGTGGGGAGGATGAACTGATCCTCGACGAACCGGCGCTGGCCAAGGGCAAGGAATATTTCCGGCTGGGCGCGCTGTCGGTCAGCCCGGACGGGCGGCTGCTGGCCTATGCGATCGACGATGACGGCGGCGAGCGGTTCGAGGCGCGGGTCAAGGACCTGACGACCGGCGAACTGCTGGATGATGTGATCCCGGGCACGCTGTCCGAACTGGTGTGGACGGCGGATTCGGGCGGGTTCCTCTACGGCCTCGCCAACGAGCAGTGGCGGACGGACAATGCCCGGTTGCACCGGATCGGGACGCCGGTCGAGCAGGATGTCGAGCTGTACCACGAGGCCGACGAAGGCTGGCGGGTGTCGGTCGGGGAAACCCAGTCGCGGCGGTTCCTGGTCATCTCGGCGGGGGATCACGTCACCAGCGAGGTGCGGCTGGTTCCAGCGGACGATCCGACCGCCGAGCCGCTGCTGGTCAAGGCGCGCGAGGAAGGCGTCGAATATGATGTGGAGGAGCATGACGGCACCCTCTTCATCCACACCAACGATACCCATCCGAACTTCCGGCTGGCGACCGCTCCGCTGGAAGCCCCGAGCGACTGGCAGGAGGCGATCGCGGCCGACCCGCATTTCTACATGACCGGGGTCACGACCTTCGCAAAGCTGTTCGTGGTGGAGGGACGGCTCGATGGGCTCGATCAGATCCGGCTGCATGATTATGCCGGCGGGCCGGCGCGGCCGATCGAGTTTCCGGAAGCGAGCTATGTCGTCGGGCTGGGCGACAATCCGGAATATGACGTCGACACGCTGCGGCTCGGCTATGAATCGATGGTCACGCCGGGCACCGTCTATGACTATGACGTGGCGAGTGGCGAACTGACCGTCCGCAAGGTGCAGACGATTCCGTCGGGTTACGACCCGGACAAATACGCGACCGAGCGGCTGGAGATCACCGCGCGCGACGGCACCGCGATCCCGTGTTCGGTCGTGTATCCCAAGGACTTCCCGCGCGACGGGACGGGCAAGCTCTATCTCTACAGCTACGGCGCCTATGGCTATGCGATCCCGCCGGGTTTCTCGACCAGCCGCATGTCGTTCCTCGACCGGGGCATGGCGTTCGCCATTGCCCATATCCGGGGCGGCGATGACCTCGGCCAGCAATGGTATCTGGACGGGAAGCTGGAGAAGCGGACCAATACCTTCAACGACTTCGTCGATGTGGCGAAGGGGCTGATCGAGCTGGGCTTTACCGACCAGGGCAAGATTGCGATCGCCGGTGGGTCGGCCGGTGGCGAGCTGATGGGTGCGGTGATGAACTCCGACCCCGAGCTATGGGGTGCGGTGGTGGCCAGCGTGCCGTTCGTGGACGTGCTGAACACCATGCTCGACGACAGCCTGCCGCTGACGCCGGGCGAATGGCCCGAATGGGGCAATCCGATCGAGGACAAGGCGGCGTTCGAGCTGATCGCGTCCTACAGCCCTTACGACAACGTGACGGCGCAGCCCTATCCGCCGGTATTCATTTCGGGCGGGCTGAACGATCCGCGCGTGACCTATTGGGAGCCGGCGAAGTGGGCGGCGCGGCTGCGGGCGACCAAGACGGACGACAATGTGCTGCTGCTCAAGACCAATATGGGCGCGGGCCATGGCGGCAAGTCGGGGCGGTGGGAGAGCCTGAAGGAAGCTGCCGAGGAGATGGCGTTCGTGCTGTGGCAGTTGGGGGTGGAGGGGTAAGACCCTCGCCCTTCCATTCACGGGCGTCACCCCAGCGAAGGCTGGGGTCTCTGGCGGCTCTTGTCCGTGACATAACCGGGAGACCCCAGCCTGCGCTGGGGTGACGCTTGGGGTTTAGCGTGTCACCCGCGTCACATGGCCCATCTTGCGGCCGGGGCGGGCTTCGTGCTTGCCGTAGAGGTGGAGGTGCGCGCCGGGTTCGGCGAGCAGGGCGGGCCAGGCCGCCACGTCGTCGCCGATCAGGTTGGTCATCTTGACCCGCTTGGCGGTCATCGCGACGCTGCCGAGCGGGAGGCCGAGGACGGCGCGGACGTGGTTTTCGAACTGCGAGGTCTCGCTGCCCTCGATCGTCCAGTGGCCTGAGTTATGGACGCGAGGGGCCATTTCGTTGAACACCGCGCCGTCGCGGCCGCAGAAGAATTCGAGGGTCAGGACGCCGACATGGTCGAGCGCCTCGGCGACCTTCGCCGCCAGTGCCTCCGCCTCGGCGCACCAAGGGGCGATCGCGGGGGCGGGGACGGTGGAGGTGTCGAGGATGCCGGCCTTGTGGACGTTCTTGGGCGTCGGGTAGGTGACGACCGCGCCGTCGAGGCCGCGGGCAAGGACGACCGAGAACTCGTCCTCGAAACCGACGAACGCTTCGAGGATCGCCGGTCCGCCGCCGATCGATTCCCATGCGGCGTCGGCGTCGGTGGGTGCCATCAGGCGGGCCTGGCCCTTGCCGTCATAGCCGAAGCGGGTGGTCTTGAGCACCGCCGGGCAACCGACCTGCGCGATCGCGGCGTCGAGCGCGGCGCGGTCGGCGACTTCGGCCCAGCGGGCCGGGCGGCCGCCCAGTTGCTCGACGAAGCTCTTTTCGCGGACACGGTCCTGCGCAACGGCCAGCGAGCGGGCCGAGGGGCGGACCTTGTCGCCCAGTGCCTCGATCGGGGCGGCGGCGATATTCTCGAACTCGTAGGTGACCACGTCGACCTGGGCGGCGAAGGCCTTCAGCGCGTCGACATCGTCATAGGCGCCGCGGCTGTGCGCGAAGGCGATGTCGTTGGCCGGACCGCTGTCGGGGGCATAGACATGGATGCGATAGCCGAGCTGCGCGGCGGCGACGCCGATCATCCGGCCAAGCTGGCCCGAGCCGATGATGCCGATGGTCGAGCCGGGGGGCAGCGCAGTCATTGCGGGTCGATCGCGACGCTGTCGGTCTGCGCCTTGCGCCACGCGTCGAGCCGTTCGGCCAGAGCCTCGTCGTGGGTCGCGAGGATCGAGGCGGCGAGGAGGCCGGCGTTGATGGCGCCCGCCTTGCCGATGGCCAGCGTGCCGACCGGCACGCCGCCGGGCATCTGCACGATCGAGAGCAGGCTATCCATGCCCTTCAGCGCCTTGGATTCGACCGGTACGCCGAGCACGGGCAGGCGGGTCATCGAGGCGACCATGCCGGGCAGGTGGGCAGCGCCGCCGGCACCGGCGATCACGACCTTCAGCCCACGGTCGACCGCGCTGGTGGCATAATCGACCAGCCGCTGCGGCGTGCGGTGGGCGGAGACGACCTTCGTTTCATGGGGGACGCCCAATTTGGTCAGCACGTCGGCGGCATGCGCCATCGTGTCCCAGTCCGAAGTGCTGCCCATGATGATGCCGACCAGGGTCACGTCGTTCATTGTCTGCCCGAAACGCTTTGGGGAAGCGCGCTGCTTAGGGAAGGGGGGTGAACAGGGCAAGCGGAAGGATGCCGTACGGGCATATTCAAAGTCCAAAGTTCACTAAGTTCACACTAGTGGCGTGTTCGGGCGCGGGCGCCGGCGTGGCCAAAGTTCACTAAGTTCACGCTAGTGACGGTTTCGTGGCGTCGCGCGTTTGCGGGCAAAGTTCACTAAGTTCACACTCGTGCGATGTTTGCGCGGTGGGTCGGGCGGCGGTGTCAAAGAGCGGTGGCCGGGGTGAGG
>NZ_QQWV01000070.1:0-10754 GCF_003951715.1 Sphingomonas sp. ABOLH
GTCGGGCTACGCCCGCCCTACGCCGCAACCAGCGCGAACGGTGCACCCGTCATACCCGTAACGCTGCTCGACGAAGGGGGTCCCTTTTGGACGCCGATAGGGGGTCCTTTTTGGACGCCGATTGACAAGCACCGTCCTTCACGACTATTTCTCGCCCGTCGACCGTCGTGATCCGAAGAGCTGGCATCTCAACTCTCCCCGCGATAATTCAGATTGGCACCATGGCTTTCCAGCCAATCGGCAGCCGAACCGCGATTGAGATCGAGGGGGATAGGTAGATTGAGTAGCGTTGCAGTGATCTGCACGAGCGCACGCTGCCCCGCAGTCATCGGTCGTTTGCGCCACGGCCCATCCCGGACATGATCGGGCAGTACACTCCACTCGGTACGAGCCTCATGATAACGGCGGTGACGACGCTCCCAAGACAATAGACGACCGAGATCTTCCAACTCCTGTCGATGCTGATCGACGATGGGCTTGAGCAAATCTCCAGCCGTACACGGCGACGACGTATGGGCAGCCCCTTCCTGCAGCAGTTGAATCAGCCGCATGGGAGAAAGGCCGCGGAGCCCCATCAGTGCGTTGGCGTCGAACCCCGTGAAACCGTGGTTCAGCAGGTCTGCACCGAGGCTGGAAACATGCCAAGTCCGGTGTGGCTTATAAGTAGGATCTCGCGCCTGGCGCGCTCCGCCTCCCGCTTTTATGGTCTTCTCGTCGTCAGATTTCATCAGTCATGCCTCCATCAAAAGAGGGAGGACAAGAGCGCCATTATCGTGAATCGATCTTGGGACACCCAATGCGGATTTTGTTCGCATGGATCACCGGCGGATGGCTTCTGTCGATCCGTTGCCTCAGGGCTCCCAATCAATCATCTGAAGGACATTTCCGCCCAATTTCTGGAAGGCCCGCTGACGGCACGAGAAGACGATGATCTGCTGGTCCCGAGCCTGCCTGTGAAGCGCATCGAACATGCGCTCGATGCGGTCGTCGTCTGAATAAACGAGCGCATCGTCAAGGATCACGGGCGCCGGGCGCCCATCGCGCGCCAATAGGCGCGCGAAAGCGAGACGGGTCAGAACCGACAATTGCTCGCGCATACCTCCGCTGAGGCGATCGACATCCTCTTCCTGACCGCTCCGCGTGATCTTGTGCGGCAGCAATGTGCGGTCATCGAAGGTGATGGCAACGTCGTCGAACAGCAGACCGAGCAGTGGGCGCAGTTCGCTCATCACCGGCCTCAGATACAGCTCGCGCGCGTCGGCACGAGCCGCTTCCAGCGCTTGGGTGAGCCGCGACAGGACCGCCACCTCCTGCTCGAACGCCGTTACCCGTGTCTGAGCGGCTTCTCGCGCTTCAAGCGTCTCGCGCCAGCGTTCCTCGACGGCCTCTTCGGACTTCGTGGCAATGCATGCACTCCATCCCGCGATATTTTCCCGAAGCTGCTGGGCCTCGGCGGCTGCGGCCTGTTCCACCGAGCGAACGCGTCGAAGGGCAGCATCCGCCGCGTCGAGGTCGATCGCAACGGTGGCATGTTCGTCATGCACCTGCTGCGCTTTCGCCAGTACGGCTTCACGGTCCGCCAAACGCTCGGCCAGTTCCTGCTGACGTGCATCGCGCCCTTCAGCGGAGCCTAGGATCGCGACGACCTGCTCCTCGCGTGTGCGTAGGCTAGCCAGTCGCGTTTCGGCAGCGACAAAGGCCTCATCGGCGTGGACGCGCGTAGGTTCGGTCGCGCGTATGATCTGCATTGCCTCACGGCGGCGTTGCTCGGCAGCCTCGCGCTGCGCGCGAACCTTGGCTGGGTCCGCTTCCAAATCGCCATGGGCGGGTTCGATGTCCGCCAGCGCGGCAACCGCTTGGCGTAAGGCATCGATCCCGTCGGGCGCCACGATTGACAGCCGTGCCCTGGCTTCGTTGGCCTGCGCCTCAATGCCCTGCACCCGCACTTCCTGGGAACGTGCGGCGGCCAGATCGGCGACCCCCATGGCGGCCAGCAGCGTCTGGCGCTGTCCCTCCGCCTGGGTCAGGCGGGTGTCGTCACGCTCCGCGCTGTTGGAACGCAGGGTGATCGTGCCGAGGCCCGGCGCGACCAATTGCGCCTGGACGTCATAGCTGCGCTCCTCGCCCTCGCCCAAGGCAACACCCGCCATCGTCACCCGGACGGTCGCGGCGGGCTCGTACGTCATCTGGACCGATGGACGCGCCGCATCCTGTACCGCGCGAAGACGAACAATCTCGACATCGAGATCGGCCAGTTCGTCGACGGCGCCCTTCGGCAAGCGAAGGCTGGAAAGCTGGGCTTCGCAGCCCTCGATCGTAGCGCGCAGTTGTTCGCCGTGTTGCAGCCGCTTTTCCCACTCGGCCCGGCGTTCCGCCGCGTCGCGCGCCTTGCTCGCCGCTTCAAGACGGTCGAGCAGGGTGCGGTTGGCCAGTTCCTCCTCTTCGGCGGTCTCGGCTTCCGTTTGCGCCTTGCCGATGATGTCGCTCGTCGTGCGCCGCCGCTCGACGGCTTCGTCCCGGCGCCGGAGGGCATCGCGATTGTCGTCGGCCAGCACACGGGCCTCGGCCAAGGCGTCGTCGAACTGATGGAGCTCCCCCAAGGCAACGTCCCGGCGCTCCCGCGCAAGCCCGAGTTCGGCCTGCAGCGCCTTGAGGCGTTCAGCCTGTGACTTGGCGGCTTCGAATGCGGCCTCGGCTTTCTCGATGGCCCGCTTGCGGCCGTCGCGCGCATCCGGCTGATCCAGCTCGGCCAGCCTGCGCTGGGCGACGCTGCGCTGGTCAAGCTCGCTCCGTAGCGCCGTGACCTCCTTCTCCAGCTGAAGAGCCTCCTCCGCCAGCCGATCGCGCAACGCTATCGCGTTCGCATAGCGGCCCCCGGCCTTGGGCCTGCCGGTTGGAGTGATCAGTTCGGCGCTTGCCTGCGTGGCGGCGGCGATGACTCCTGCCATGCGGCGGCCGCCGGTCATCGCCTCAACCTCGCCCTGCACAGATTCGAGCAAGCTGGTGCGGACCTGGCGTTCGCTCTCTTCCTCGGTTCGGCTGCGCGCCTCGATCCCCGTCACGCCCTGGCGTACCCAAAGCAGCCCGGCCGGGCCGCCCGCGCCGCCCTGGATCAACCGCGTGATGAAGTTCTCGGCCTCGTCGGCCTGGGCGATCAACTGCCCCGATGCGAGGTCCACAACCTTGGCGAAGCCGCCGCCATAAAATTTCTTGGTCAATCGATACCGCGCCCCGCCGACCGCGATATCCGTTTCGACCAAAGGATTGCCGCCGCTATAGGGACGCAGGTTCCTGACGCCACCCGCCGTGCTCGAATGCGGCAAGAAGAACAGGCCGTGCAGCGCCTCGAAGCTGGTCGACTTGCCGAATTCATTGGCAGCGCACAGCACGTTGACGCCGTCGCCGATACCCTCGATCGCGACGCCACGCCCGCCGAAGCGCTTGACGTTGTGAAACCGGAGCGCGTCGATCTTCATGATGTCACTCGCTGGGCATACTCGTACAGACGCGACAGGGCGGCACTGGCCACCGCGCGGGCTTCGGCCGACTGGGCAGTATCGGTGCTTTCGGCGAGCAGCATGTCGGCGGCTTCCCGGAGGGCACCGGCGCGGTCGATCTGGTCCAGATCGTCCACATCGCATTCGATCGCCAGACCGGCTTCGTCCAGATCGAGCCACGCGAAATCGGGGGCGACGTGCTCATAGGCGGACAGCAAGGCCGTCCGCGCGGCCAGCCTGACCCTTCCGTCCACCCTGATCCGGGCCAGTGTCTGCCGCCGATCCCGCATATCGGGCAACAAGGCCGCCAAGCCCGCTTCTGGATCGTCCCCCGCCAATAGATGCAAGTCGAGCGTGCGCCAGGTGAACATTCCGGTCGGAAGCGGATTCACGGTGGGAACGGCACCGGCTCCCGCGATGTCGACCAGCAAGGCAGTGGCTGGCCGCTCATGCTTGAACCGATCTTGTTCCGGCGAGCCGCTGTAATGGGTGCGCGGATCGACGGCCATGGCACCATGCCAGTCCCCCAGCGCCAGATAGTCGAGACCGGCACGGCGCGCCCGATCCGGCGCGATCACGTCATCGCTCACCGCCTCTTCGGAAAAGTTCTGGATGGCACCATGCGCCAGCCCTATGCGGATCGCGCCGTCCGGGGTGGAAGCACCGTCCATCCACTCACTCAGATCGCGTCCCGGTCGCCGCGTCGTGCACGGTGCAGGCAGAAGGAACGCGCCCTCCGAAAGCGTGATCGGGTGCGGTGTGGTGGCAAGAAGGACATTAGCTGGTGCCTCGCGCACCAGCTGCGCCCAAAGCTCGGTGGCCTGCAACGAATCATGATTGCCGGGCAGGATCACCCACCGGATCGGCGCATGATGCGCCATCTCGGTCAGCGCCTGCCGCCGCACATCGGCCGCCGGAGTTTCCGTGTCGAACGTGTCCCCCGCCAACAAGATCGTGTCGACGCCATGATCCCGGGCATGGCGGGCCAGGGTCCCAAGAACCGCATGGCGCGCTTCTCGGAGGCGGCTTGGCAAGTCGCCAGTGAAATTTCCGAACCGCTTGCCGAGATGCAAGTCGCTCGAATGCAGAAAGCGGGTCATGGTCATGCCGCTCCCGGCGTCGTGGACGTCATGGTCGAGGACGCTGCGCCGTCGCGGCATCGCGCAATGGCCTCATCCAGCCGCGTGCGTGATCCGGCGGCCAGTCGTTCGACGCCCAGCATTCGGGCCAACTCGCGCGCCGAATCGGGTTCGTCGAGCAGAGCGGGATGCGCCCGTACCACCGCGGCCAGTTCCGCGAGCGGAATGTCCGGAATGGCCCGCCGCGCGTCGTCCCCGCTTGGCGCGCGATAGGGTCTGAAGTCGGTCACCTCTCCCGGCTTCCAGATGAACTCGCCGCTCGATTCCTGCGTCCGCTCGAAATCATGAAGATGCATGTCGATGCGCTCGCGGATCTTTCCACCGGTCCGCAACCAACCATGGGCCCTCGCGATGCGCTGACACAAAATGTCGGTCCGCAACGGGCTTTCCCCGTCCATGACGGCGACGATCATGCCACGCAGGGTATCGCGATAGGCGAAGTCGAAGAACCGAGCCGGATCGGCGGGGAAGGCGCTCAGGTCCGCGAGACGATACCGATCGTCCGGCTGTACCGAAGGCGGCGTCATCGCCGAAGCCGGGTGAGCACTGGCGAACTGAACTTCAATGACGGGGGGCGTGACGTCGGTGGCGACGAGTTCGACGTCGACGGGTCCCGGGACAGAAACAACCGCTTCCACTTGGAGGGCTGCTTCGTCGTCGCGGATCCCCTCGATCCCCTCGACCTCGTGGCCCATGTTCCAATGCGCTTCGACCATCGGATCGGCGCGGGTGGCGCGGCTCTGCTCGAGCAATCCCTCGAGCGCGGCATGCAATCGCTCGGCGCACCCGGTGCTGTCGTACCACCAGTCGGTCGACCATACGCGCAGCATATTCCAGCCGAGCCCGGTCAGCACCTGTTCGCGAACCTTGTCGCGGTCCCGCGCCGTCGCCGCGCTGTGATAAGTGGCGCCGTCACATTCGACTCCCGCCAGATAGGCGCCGGCCAGATCGGGATGGCGGATACCCAGGTCGATGCGGAAGCCGGAGATGCCGACTTGCGGCACGACGACCCAGCCGCGTTGCTCCAGTTGCGCTGCCACCGCTTCCTCGAAGGGAGAATCGAACCCGCCGACTGAACCCGCCGTCTCGGCTGGCAGTGCGATGGCACCACGCTCAGCATAATCCAGGAAGGTCTTGAGGTGGTGGACCGCCAGCGCCTTGGTGCGCGTAGGATCGATCTGATCGGCGGTGAAGCCGGAGAAGACGATAAGTTCCTGCCGCGCGCGCGTCACCGCCACGTTCAGCCGTCGCTCGCCACCGTCCCGGTTGAGGGCGCCGAAATCCATGGTCAGCTTGCCCGCCGCATCCTTCCAGAAGGTGATCGAGAAGAGGATGACGTCGCGTTCGTCGCCTTGCACATTTTCCAGATTCTTGACGATCGTCGCTTCGACCCGGTCATCCGCGAAGAACCATTCGAGCGCGGGTTCGTCGCGGCGGGCGAGATCCAGCAGGTCGAGGATCAGCGACTGCTGCTGCGCATTGAACGTGATGATCCCCAACGTCGGACGGCTCTTCTCCGGCAGATTAAGCCATGCGCGCATCCGTGCGACCGCCTCGTCCGCCACCGCCTGCGCCTCAATCCGATTGGTGCGGGTCTTGCCACGATCATAGACGCCGTTGGGCACCTTGCGCAGGCGCACCGCCCGGTCGTCCACCTGCGGCGACGGGAACGTGACGAGGCGGTTGTGATAGTAATGGTGGTTTGAGAAGGCGATCAGCGACTCGCTGCGGCTGCGATAGTGCCAGCGCAGGTCGCGCACCGGAATACCGGACGCCTTGGCTTCGTCGAGGATGCTTTCCATGTCCTTTTCATGGTCGGCGACCTCCTCGTCCTCCTCGTTGCTGCCGAAGAAGTTGGTCGGCGGCAACTGCTTGGGATCGCCGACGATGATCGTCTGACGGCCGCGCGCGATCGCGCCGACCGCGTCCCATGTCGTGATCTGCGATGCCTCGTCGAAGATGACCACGTCGAACAGCGCCTGGTTGGGCGGCAGATACTGGGCGATCGACAGGGGCGACATCAACATGCAGGGTGCCAGCTTCGAAAAGTTCTCCGGCATCTTGCCGATAAGGTCGCGGATCGACTGACTCGGGCGCTGCAGTTCCATCTGGTAGCGCAGCAAACCGAGTTCGGAATTGCGCGGCACGCTCTGTACGGCCGGCAGACCATGCGCCAGGGCGCCCACGACGCGGCCGGTCGCGTGGGTGCGGACCAGATCGTCGATCTCACGAAATTCGTCGATCGCATTTTCATGCTGGAAGCGTCGGAAATCACGCAGCACCGGCTCGCTGTCGAGCACCGTCGGCAGCCACCATCGGGCATAGCCAAGGCGGAAAGCGGCGCGTGCCTGACCGGCGGGAACGACGCCGCCCTCGATCTGCTCGACCAACGCGCCCAGTCCGGAGGCCACCGCTCGGTTGCGGATGCGGCACCAGGCCGACCAATCCCGCAGCAAGTGGCGTGCATCGGCCAAGGCCGCCAGGTTTGCCGCCAGATCCGACAGCGCCGCCGGGCCCTCACCCAACGAGACGTCCCTTCCCGCGGCCTTGGAGAAGCGCGAGCGCGCCGCGTCGAAACCCTGCCGTGCGGCAAGTAATCGAGAGCCGCTCTGCCAGAGGCCGTGGCTGCCGTCGCGTTCTTGCATGGCGGCGGCGACACGCCTGGCGATGATCTCCGCTTCGCCCGGACCCCAGCCATCCGTCCGCAACGCCGCCCGTAACGCACCCGCACCCTCCAGGATCGCGCGCAGCGCCGTCAGATCGGTGTCGAGGCCCGCGACCGGAAGTTGCCGGTCCTTCAGCGGCGTATGGTCGATCGCCGCCAGTTGCTCCTTCATCCGCAGAAGTAGGGGCAGATCCTGGTCCGGCTCCACCGTCCCACCGTCCGCATAACCTTGCAGCATGTTGGCGACCTTGCGCCGCCCCAAAGTCGAAAGCGGCCAGATCGAGGCGCTCGCTTCACGCCACTGATGATCCAGCGCGGTCAGATCCATGGTCCGCACGCTGGCGGCCGCAAAGGGGGCGCTCAATTGTCGTTCGGCATCCCGGTACAGCTCTATGGCGGCCGTCAGCGCGACCACATCGTCGCTCGTCCGCACGAAATCGGGATGGAACGCAATCGAAAAGTCGTGCTCACGCGCCGCTTCCAACGCGGCAGCCAGACCGCCCAGCGTCGCGACCCTCGATGTCGCGGGCTGATCGGAAGCGGCCAGGCCAAGCACACCGCGATAGGCATCCAGCGCCTGGCTCAGCAGATCGGCGGCGTTGCGCAGGGATTGTCCAGCGGCGAGCAGTTCGTCCTGCCGCGCCGTGCCCGGCTCATCGATATCGACCAGGTCCAGCGCCGGACGACGTTCAACCGAGGCGAAGACCAGCCCTATCTCGCCCGCCAGCTCTTCGAGTGCGGCCAGAGTGACGGTGTCATGAACCTGCCCCTTGGGCCAACCGAAATCCGGCGCGGGCTCCGCTGCTCCCCGCAGGGCCACCCCGAGCGCCAAATAAGGCGTCCAGCCACTCGGATAGCTTTTGTGAAGCGCCTCGACATACGCGTTCAGCGTATCACGACGCAGCTTCAGCCGGTCATTCACCGTGATCCATTCCGCTGGATCGATCTGCCCCCGATGCTCCCACGCCGCCTTCAACTGCGCCAGGAAATGCCGACGATCGGACTTGTTCGAATGGAGTTCGATGCAATGGTCGCCCAGCCCATGTTCGCGCAGGCGGCGATACACCACGTCCAGCGCCGCCGTCTTCTCCGCGACGAACAGCACCGTCTTGCCCACGCCCAGGCAGTTCGCGATCATGTTGGCGATCGTCTGACTCTTGCCCGTACCAGGCGGTCCGACGATCACGAAATCACGACCTTCCGCCGCCGCCAGGCTGGCGGCGGTCTGGGACGAGTCCGACGGAAGCAGACAGATGATATCCGCCGGCGCATAGACACGATCGAGCTCGCCCTCGTCGCGGATGGCGGGCTGGCCGTCACCGAACGGCTTGTCCGGCGTATCGATCAGATGGCGGACGACCCGATTTTCGCGCAGCGCTTCGGTCCGCTCGACAAGGTCCTTCCACATCAGGAACTTGGCAAAACTGAAGGTGGACAGCGCCGTCTCGTCAACGACCTCCATGCCGGGCACGTCCCGGACCGCCTGTCGCATCGCGGCCAGCACGCGCGGCACATCGATGCCGCTATCGTCCCGTGGCAGTTCGCCGCCGAACTGCGGCAGCTTCAGGTCGAAGTCCCGCTCCAGAAATTGCAGCAGCGTCGCATTGAAGCGCGGCTCGTCCTCATGAAATCGAAGGCGGAACGGTGCGGTGGCGCTACGCCGCTCCAGCTTGACGGGGATCAGCAATAGTGGTGCGCGATAGCTGCGCTGATCGTCCGGCTTCTTCTTCCAGCGTAGAAAGCCGACCGCGAGGAACAGCGTGTTCGCGCCACCCTCCGCGAAATCGTTGCGCACCTGCCGGTGCAGGTCAATCAACCGCGACTCGAGTTGGCGACCATCGAGCAGCGACGGCAGTTCGTCCCGCGCCAAAGCCTCCGCGGCAAAACCACGATGCAGGTCGCGGCCATGCACCTCGCGATACAGCGCCGCATCGCGCTCGCCGAGGGGGTTCTGCTGCGGGAGGGATACGATCTGGATCGCCGCACCATCCGACAGCCTGTCTTCCAGATAGGCGACATCGGTGCAGAGGAACGGGATCGTCTTCTTCGAATCCGGAAAGTTCAGCAGCCGGTTGCGGAGGGTGAGGTCGAGCAGCTTCTTCTGCCAGCGATCAATCCGTCCAGCCGCCGTCGTCGGCTTTTCCTCTACCTGCATGTCGGGCAGGTCATTGAAAGATGGCGCGGACGGCAGCGACAGAGCGGCGGCCGGGATTGCGTCACCGTCTTGCCCGGGGTCACCGGCAGGCTTCGCATCATGCGAGGCGAGCGGCGTGATGCCGCCGCTGCGCGCGCGACGCACGTCGATCGCGGCGACGAAGGCCGCCGCTTCATCTTCACTCATGCGGTGATCGAGCGCACGTTGCGCCACGTCCATCGCCATGGCCGGTCGATGGGTGACGCCCGTGGTTTCAAACACAATGAGTTCCCGTGAAGCGAGCGCTTTGCGAACATCCATCTGATCGGTTTCGACGGTGTTGCCGAACGTCCGCTTGGTCAGCCAGACGCCAACGACTGCATGGCCATCAAATAGTAGGATGACGGGATACAGGCCTGCGCCTTCCAACGCAGCGGCGAACAGCAAGGTGGTATCGAGACACGTGCCCAACCGCTCGTCGGCGATCGTCGCAGGGCGGCGCACCTTCTGCCCACGCGCCTCGAAACTGGCAGGCGGCTCGGCATAATGCACCGCCATTGCCGCGATTGCGGAATAGATCGCGGCCGTCAGCATATAGGCACGCTGCGGATCGCCGGACTGATAGCCATCAAGACCGCTGGGATGGCCGTGCTCCGCCAGACGGTCGGCTGCGCTGCGCAAGATGCGCCCGACGGCAGGATCGTTGGGCATTACAAACGCGGGCAGCAGTTGTGCCATATCGGCAACGCCACCCCATTCGTCCCGCGCCAGCAGGCGGACAGGGACGCGCTGTTCGTCCAGCAATTGGTCGCCCGCAGCTAAGCGGAGGGTGATTTCGCCGCGCTCGGCTTCGTTGAGTCCCGCCAGATACGCAGCATCGAGTTCGATCTTCCGATCACTGATGGACAGGCTATCGCCCGGCGCGAGCCGATCGATGGTCCAGGATTTCGCCCTGAGGAAAGCAGGTGACGACGCGAGCTCGAGCCGGATGTTTTCATGATGCCGGCCATCGGCGTTTTCGATTCTTATCCCGCGAACAACAGGTATCGCATTCTGGTAGGACGCATAGGTGAAACTTCCAGCGATGTCCGCTACGAGTATCGGGCTTTTCTCTTGAGGCTGGTCGATGCTCGATCCGTCGAAATTGCCCGCGTCAGAATTCTGCATGCAGCCCCCTTGCCAGGCGCAAGGCTAGGGTCAGGACTCGTTGATTACAGCCAGAAGATGACGGTGGCAGCGAGGACGATGGCGGAGAAGAAGGCTGTCGGGCAGCGGTCGTAGCGGGTTGCGACGCGGCGCCAGTCCTTGAGGCGGCCGAA
>NZ_QQWV01000071.1:0-10727 GCF_003951715.1 Sphingomonas sp. ABOLH
TCCTTGTCGATGTCCGGGCGAAGCTCTTTAGTATCTGTCTTCCAGCTTCGCCCGACCATGGATCATCGCTGACTCCGAGCCGTGGCGGCGGTGTGAACATCAGCCGGTACAGCGTGGGGTTTTCCAAATGAAGGATGTCGAGCATATGCTGGCGGCGGCCGACCGGGGCGGCAGCGCGGTGGTGATCGGCGGTGGGCTGCTTGGGCTGGAGGCTGCACACGGGCTCAGCTTGCGCGGCATGAAGGTGACCGTGCTGCACATCATGCCGACGCTGATGGAGCGGCAACTGGACGAAGCCGCCGGCTGGTTGCTGAAGACCGCGCTGGAGGCGCGCGGGCAGACGATCCTGACGGGGGCCGACACCGCCGCAATCGTTGGCGACGGCAGGGTCGAGGCGGTGCACCTGAAGGACGGGACGGTCATCCCCGCCGATCTGGTGGTGATGGCGGTCGGTATCCGCCCCTCGGTCGCACTGGCGCGCGAGACGGGGCTGGACGTCGGGCGCGGGATCAAGGTCGACGACCATATGGTGACGAGCGATCCTAACGTTCTGGCGGTCGGCGAATGTGTCGAGCATGACGGACAGGTCTATGGCCTCGTTGCGCCGCTGTGGGACATGTGTCGCGCGCTGGCCGACGGGCTGGTCGAGGCACCCAGCGGCTACAAGCCTGCTGCCACCTCGACCAAGCTCAAGGTAGCCGGGCTGGATGTGTTCTCCGCAGGTGATTTTTCGGGCGGCGACGGCGCGGAGGACATCGTGCTGCGCGACGCCTCGCGCGGCATCTACAAGCGGGTGGTGGTCAGGGACGACCGGATCGTCGGTGCGGTGCTCTATGGCGATACCGCCGATGGCAACTGGTATTTCGACTTGCTCAAGAAGGGCGAGAGCGTTGCCGATATCCGCGACGCCCTGATCTTCGGTCAGGCCTTCGCCTCGGGAGGGGGGCAGGCGGACCCTAAGGCGGCCGTTGCGGCGCTTTCCGACGATGCGGAAATCTGCGGCTGCAACGGCGTGTCCAAGGGCAAGGTCTTCGCGTGCATCGATGGCGGCGCGCACAGCCTCGACGCGGTGCGATCGGGGTGCAAGGCGTCGGCGAGTTGCGGGTCGTGCACCGGTATCGTCGAGAGCCTGCTGGCGCTCAGGCTGGGCGGCGAGGTCGAGGCAGGGCCGAAGACCATGTGCAAATGCACCAGCTTCGGCCATGACGACGTGCGTCGGGAGATCGTCGCGCAGGACATGCGCTCGATCCCCGAGGTGATGCAGAAGCTGCACTGGTCGACGCCCGACGGCTGTTCGTCGTGCCGTCCGGCGCTCAACTATTATCTGCTTTGCGCGCTGCCGGGCGAGTATAAGGACGATCAGCAGAGCCGCTTCGTCAACGAGCGGATGCACGCCAACATCCAGAAGGACGGGACCTATTCGGTCGTGCCGCGCATGTGGGGTGGCCTGACCAACCCGACCGAACTGCGCGCGATCGCCGATGTGGTCGAGAAGTTCAACGCGCCGATGGTGAAGGTCACCGGCGGCCAGCGGCTCGACATCTTCGGGATCAAGAAGGAGGACCTGCCTGCCGTCTGGGCCGATCTGAACGCCGCCGGGATGGTCAGCGGCCATGCCTATGGCAAGTCGCTGCGCACGGTGAAGACCTGTGTCGGCAGCGAATGGTGCCGCTTCGGCACGCAGGATTCGACTGGCTTGGGCGTCAAGATCGAGCGCGCGACCTGGGGGTCGTGGATGCCGCACAAGTTCAAGATCGCCGTGTCGGGCTGCCCCCGCAATTGCGCCGAGGCGACGATCAAGGATTTCGGCATCGTGTGTGTCGACAGCGGCTATGAGCTGCATGTCGGCGGCAATGGCGGGATCAAGGTCCGTGCCACTGACCTGCTCTGCAAGGTCGCGACCGAGGCGGAGGCGATGGAGATGTGCGCTGCCTTCATCCAGCTCTATCGCGAGGAGGCACGCTATCTTGAGCGGACCGCACCTTGGATCGAGCGGGTCGGGCTGACCTACATCCAGTCGCGGCTGCTGCCCGATGCGGATGCGCGGGCCGAACTGGCGCGGCGATTCGTCCATTCGCAGCAATTCTCGCAGGACGATCCGTGGGCGGCGCGCGTCGCGGGCGAGGAGCGCGAAATCCATACGCCGATGGCGCGCTTTCAGCCCGTGGGAGAGATGGCATGATCGGCGAGTGGCTCGATATCGGCTGGGTCGAGGAAATCCCCCTGCGCGGCAGCCGCACGGTGCAGGTTGATGGCGGCGACGATATCGCGGTGTTCCGCACCGGCGAGGGCAAGGTGTTCGCGCTGCGCGACCGTTGCCCGCACAAGCATGGCAAGCTGTCGCAGGGGATCGTCCATGGCGGCGCGGTGGCGTGCCCGCTGCATAACTGGAGGATTTCACTGACGACCGGCGAAGCGCTGGGCGAGGATCGCGGGTGTACGCCGACCGTGCCGGTCAAGGTGAGCGGTGGACGGGTGCTGATCTGTCGGGCTTCCACGTTGCAGGCGGCGGCGTGAGCGGGATTGGAAAAGCCCTCACCCGGAAGGGGAGGGGGGCGGGTGTCTCACCGAGGCAAGCGCTTGCGGGAACGCCCCTCTCCCAACCCTCTCCCCTTCTGGGAGAGGGCTAGATGACTGTACGCACCACCTGCGCCTATTGCGGCGTCGGCTGCGGCATTCGCGCGACCGTCACCGGTGAGCGCAGCGTGCGGATCGAGGGCGATCTGGACCACCCGGCCAATCGCGGGAAGCTTTGTTCCAAGGGCACGCACCTGGGCGAGACGGTCGGGCTGGAGGGGCGGTTGCTCCATCCGATGATCGGTAAGCGGCGGGCGAGTTGGGACAAGGCGCTCGATCAGGTCGCGCGCCGGTTCCGCGAGACGATCGAGCGGCATGGGCCGGGCAGCGTCGCCTTCTATGTCTCGGGCCAGCTGCTGACCGAGGATTATTACGTCGCCAACAAGCTGATGAAGGGGTTCATCGGGTCGGCGCATATCGACACCAATTCGCGGCTGTGCATGTCGAGCGCGGTGGCCGGGCACATGCGGGCATTCGGCGAGGATGTCGTTCCGGCATCCTATGACGATCTCGACGTCGCCGACCTGATCGTGCTCATCGGGTCGAACACCGCATGGTGCCATCCGATCGTCTATCAACGGATCCGGGCGCGCTGCGATGCGGGCGCCAGGCTGGTCGTGATCGATCCGCGCCGCACCGAGACCGCCGAGCAGGCCGACCTGGACCTCGCCATCCGGCCGGGCAGCGATGTGGCGTTGATGAATGGGCTGCTGGCGTGGTGTCGCGAGGCGGGGGCGCTCGATACCGATTTCCTCGACCGGCATGTGATGACGCCCGACGGCTTTTGGGAGCAGGTGGGTGAGGGCAGCGACCTGTGGTCGGTTGCCCGGGCCTGCGATGTGCCTGCCGCCGATCTGCGCCGCTTCTACGAATGGTTCGCGGCGACTCCGCGGACCGTGACCATGTTCAGCCAGGGGGTGAACCAGTCGCTGACCGGCACCGACCAGGTGAACGCGATCATCAACGTCCACCTCGCGACCGGGCGTATCGGCAAGCCCGGCGCGCAGCCCTTTTCGATCACGGGGCAGCCCAATGCAATGGGTGGGCGCGAGGTCGGCGGGCTCGCCTCGACGCTGGCGGCGCACATGGATTTTGCCGAGGAAAACCGGGCGCTCGTCCAACGCTTCTGGGCGTCGCCGACCATGGCGACCAAGCCGGGGCTGAAGGCGGTCGACCTGTTCCGCGAGCTGGGCCATGGCCGGATCAAGGCGTTGTGGGTGATGGCGACCAACCCCGCCGTGTCGATGCCCGATGCGGGGCGGGTGCGCGAAGCGCTGGCGGGGTGTCCGTTCGTGGTGGTGAGCGACGTGATCGCCGACACCGATACGTCGGCCTTTGCCCATGTCCGGCTGCCGGCGGCGGCGTGGGGGGAGAAGGACGGGACGGTCACCAACAGCGACCGGACGGTCAGTCGCCAGCGGGCGCTGTTCCCGCTGCCGGGCGAAGCGAAGCCCGACTGGTGGATCATCAAGGAAGTCGCCCGGCGCATGGGGTGGAAGACCGCCTTCGCCTACGACCGGCCGGCGGAGATCTGGCGCGAGCATGTCCGGCTGTCGACCTATCGCAATGACGGTAAGCGGCTGTTTTCGCTGGCCGGGCACGGTGCGGGCGGCAATGCCGAGTATGATGCGATGACGCCGTTCCGGTGGGGGGGCAAGCCGTTTGCGGATGGGCGCTTCCCGACCGGGGACGGGCGGGCGAAGTTGGTGAAGGTTACGCAGAAGGCGATTTCGGAGCCGCTCAGGGACTGGCCGCTGACGCTGAACACCGGGCGGTACCGGGATCAGTGGCATACGATGACGCGGACCGGATTGGCGCCGAAGTTGGCACGGCATCGCGAGGAGCCGCTGGTCGAGGTGCATCCGGACGACGCCCGCCGGCTGGAACTGGTCGATGGCGGCCTGGCGCGGTTGGCGACGCCGCAGGGGGAGAGCCTGTACCGGGTGCAGGTCACCGACAGCCAGCGGCCGGGCGAGCTGTTCACCCCGATCCATTGGACCGACCGGACGTCGAGCGGCGGGCGCACGGGGTTGCTGCCGCGGCCGTTGACCGATCCGGTTTCCGGCCAGCCGGGGTTCAAGTCGACCCCCGCCAACATCGGCGCGGTTGCCACCGAATGGCGCGGCTTCCTGATCGTCGCGGGCGAGCCGGTGCGCCGTCCCGACTGCCTGTGGGCGACGCGGGTGGCGGTGCCGGCGGGGAGCCTGTGGGAGCTGGCCGGCAATGGCGATGCCGCGCGGCTGGAGGCGTGCCTGCCGGCCGGCGAGCGGATCGAGGCGGTCGACCGGGCGCGGGGCACGCGGCGGATCGCGGTGCTGGCCGAAGGGCGGCTGGTCGCCGCGCTGTTCGTGACCGAGCGCGGGGAGCTGCCGAGCCGCGACTGGCTGATCGGGCAACTGAGCGAGGCGCAGGCCGCGCCGACGGTGCTGGCCGGACGTGCGCCGGGCGCGGCGGTCGATCGTGGGCCGATCATCTGTTCCTGTTTCGATATCGGCATGCGGACCATCGTCGCGGCGATCCGGGATCAACGGCTGGCCGATGTCGCCGCGATCGGCGCGGCGATCGGCGCCGGGACCAATTGTGGATCGTGTCGCCCGGCACTCGCCCGCCTGCTTACCGAGGAGAAGACCCATGCCGCATGACGATTTTCCCGCCGGGTCGGTGTGGCTGGTGGGGGCGGGGCCGGGCGATCCCGACCTGTTGACGCGCAAGGCGGCGCGGCTGATCGGCGCGGCCGAGGTCGTGTTCTACGACGCATTGGTCGGGCCGGGCGTGCTCGACCTGATCGCGCCGGGTGCCGAGCGGGTCAGCGTCGGCAAGCGGTCCGGGCGGCATTCGAAGGATCAGGGAACGATCGATGCGCTGATCGTCGCCGCCGCGCTGTCGGGCAAGCGGATCGTGCGGTTGAAGGGCGGCGATCCGGCGATCTTCGGCCGGACGGCGGAGGAGGTTGCCGCCTGCAACGCCGCCGGCGTCGCGGTCCGCATCTGTCCGGGGATTACGGCGGCGAGCGCGGCGGTGGCGTCGGCGGGCACCAGCCTGACGCTGCGCGGGATCGCGCGGCGGCTGACGCTGGTCACGGCGCATGCGCAGGCGGGACAGCCGATCGATCTCGACTGGGACGTGCTGGCCGCACCCGATGCGACGCTGGCGATCTATATGGGGCGGGCGGCGGCGGCGACGGTGGCGCAGCAACTGATCGCGGCCGGGCGCGCGGCGGAGACGCCGGTGCTGGTGGTGGTCAATGCGTCGTTGCCGGATGAACGGATCATTCGCGGGCGGCTGTCGGCGCTGGCGTTTCTGGTCGAGGCGATCAGTGCGAGTGATCCGGCGGTGTTGATCGTGGGGGAGGCGGTGGCGGGGGGCGCGCCGTCGAGGGTCGCGCGGGGGACGGCACTTTCGGTCGTCGGATAGAGCGGGCTAGCAAGTATCCTCCCCGGTACGGGGAGGGGGACCGTCGCCGGAGGCGATGGTGGAGGGGATTCATTGCGCAAAGCAACGGTGCCGTATGCGGACGCCCCCTCCACCATGCTGCGCATGGTCCCCTTCCCCGTGCCGGGGAGGATCCGTTGCTCGCGGAGCATTTCGCTGGAA
The DNA here is from genome assembly GCF_003951715.1 of Sphingomonas sp. ABOLH. Classification (NCBI taxonomy): domain Bacteria; kingdom Pseudomonadati; phylum Pseudomonadota; class Alphaproteobacteria; order Sphingomonadales; family Sphingomonadaceae; genus Sphingomonas; species Sphingomonas sp. ABOLH. Next base: position 6,172 of record NZ_QQWV01000071.1, read on the forward strand.
AAGCGGGACCCCGGGTCAAGCCCGGGGTGACGTTTGGCGGGAAGGGGGCACCGCCATGCCGAAGGGCATGGCGGTGCTGCGCAGGTCAGTTGCCCTTGGCGCCCGGCGCTACCGCGCCCTCTACACTGCCGGCCTTCACCTGCGCGGTCGAGGCGGCCAGCGCGCCGCCGATCGGTTCGGCGCGGCCGCCGAGGCATTTGGCGAGGAAATTCTCCGCCACCGCGTTGAAGGCGATGTTGTTCGCCGGGCGGGCGAAGCCATGGCCTTCGTCGGGAAAGACGACATAGGTGACCGGAATCTTCTTCGCCTGCATCGCGGCGACGATCTGGTCGCTTTCGGCCACGTTGACGCGGGGATCGTTGGCGCCCTGTCCGATCAGCAGCGGCCGCTTGATCGCATCGGCATAGGTCAGCGGGCTGCGTTCCTTCAGCAGCGCCTGACCCTCCGGCGTGGTCGGATCGCCCATGCGGCGGTACATCTGCTGCTTGCCCGCCTCCCAATAGGGCGGAATGGTCTTGAGCAGGGTGAACAGGTTCGACGGGCCGACGATATCGACGCCGCAGGCGAACTTGTCGGGCGTCATCGTCAGCCCGGCGAGCGTCGCATAGCCGCCATAGGAACCGCCCATGATCGCGACCTTGTCGCTGGTCGTGACACCGCGCTTCACCGCCCAGTCGACGGCGTCGATCAGGTCGTCGTGCATCTTGCGGCCCCATTGCCGGTCGCCGGCCTGCACGAATTTCTTCCCGAACCCGGTCGAGGCACGGAAGTTGACCGACAGCACCGCATAGCCGCGATTGGCGAGCCATTGGTGATAGCCGTTATAGCCATAGCTGTCGCGGCCCCAGGGTCCGCCATGGACGAGCAGCACCATCGGCGTGGCGCCGGTCGCGCCTTTGGGCCGGGTCAGATAGCTGACCATCGACAGCCCGTCGCGGGTCGGAATGTCGACCGGTTCCATGCCGACCAGCGGTGCGCCGACCAGTTCGGGACGCGGGGTGTAGAGCGCGGTCAGTTTGCGGGCGCGACGGTCGTAGAGCCAGGTGGACGACGGCGCGCTGACCGGATCGAAGGTGACGAGCCATTTGTCGTCGGCATCGGTGCGGGTGCCGATATAGAATTCGCCCTTGTTCTGCGCCTTCAGGAAGGCGAGGTCCGCCTTCACCGCTTCGCCGACCGGGACATATTCATTGCGGTGGAAGTTGACGGAATACGCCTCCACGACGCCGGTCTTCGGATTGGTCAGCCCGGCGCCGACGTCGGCCCGGTCGCTCGCGCCGATGGTGGTGAACTTCCCGGTCGCCATGTCCTGCGCCAGCAGCGCGACGGTATCGCGGCCGCGGGCGTCGCCCCAATAGAGCGTCTTGCCATCGGTGGTGAAACCATAGGGGATGGTCGTCGAGGCATCTTCATAATCGACGCGGGTGAAGGGGGTCGCCTCCACCTTGTTGTCGGTCACCCGGTAATAGTCCATGCCGCTGTCGGCGCGCGGCTTTACGGCGATGCGCACGCGCAGCTGGTCGTCGGTGATGAAGCCGGCATAGCCGTCATTCTGAAGCACCGGCGTCAACTTGCCGGTGGCCAGGTTCAGTTCCTGTACGTCGTGCCAGCGCGGGTCGCGATTGTTGACGCCGAGGAGGATACGGTCCTTGATCGTGTCGGACATGCCGATGACCTGCACGGTCGTCTTTTCGAACGGAGTCAGCGCCCGTTGCCGGCCGGTCGTCAGGTCGACGCCGTAGAGCAGGAAATTCTCGTCGCCGCCCTTGTCGTTCACGAACAGGATCTGCCGCGAATCCGGCGACCAGAAATAGGATCGGATCGGGCGCTTCGTCTCGGCGGTCAGGGCGCGGGCTTCGTTCGGGCGGTCGACCGGCGCGACCCAGATGTTCTGCACGCCCCCCTGCGGCGCGATGAAGGCGAGCCATTTGCCATCGGGCGACAGCCGGCCGTTGGTGCGCGTGGGGTTGCCGAAGAGCTTGGTACGCTCGATCAGCGGCACGTCGCCCGTCGGGGCGGCATAGGCCGCGCCCGCGATCGACAGCAGTGCCGCCCCGCTCAACGATCCCAGCAGAATTGACGTACGCATGGCCTTGTCCCCCCGTTATGTAGTGTATTGCCAGTACACCACACCCTTTCCGGGGCGGCAAGGGGATATCGTTATCGAAACGGACGGCCGGTTACCCGCGGGGTCGGGCCGTCGGTGTGGCCTGCCCCGTCACGACCCAGCGCAGGATCAGAGCGGCGTTCCGGCCTGACAGTGCTCCAGCTCGACCGGATCATGGGCACACACGATGCTGAAGTCGCCCCGTTGGTCGACGGACAGGGCGCGCAGGCGCTCCTGGTTCGCCATGCGGCGATCGGCATCGGCCTGCATCAAGCGCTGATAGGCGCGCAGCCCGGGGGTGCAGCGGCGGCGCGCCCGACGCATCTCGCCCCGGTAGAAATAGGCGTCGCCGGCGTGGAGCAGCCACCGGCCGTCATCGCCGCGTACGGCCACCCCGGCATGGCCCCAGCTATGCCCGGGTAAGGGGACGAGGAGGATGTCGGACGGTAACCCGTCGAGATCGCGGACCGCGTCGAAACCGAACCACGGCTCGCCCGGCGCACCATAGCCGCGCCAATGACGGACGTCGTCGAACTGGCGCGTGCGCCAGCGATTGCGCGCGACGATGCCGGTCTTGGGTCTGGTCGCGTCGTCATATTCACGCTGCATGACGTGGACGGTCGCGTGCGGGAAATCCTCCAGCCCGCCGGCGTGATCGAAATCGAGATGGGTCAGCACGATGTGCCGCACGTCCTGTGCGCGAAAGCCGAGCGCCTCGATCTGGCGAATGGCGGTTTCTTCCTCGCGCAGGCGGATGTTGAGCAGCATCCGCCATGGCAGGGTGATGCGCGGATCGGGGCGGGCATGGGCATGGGCGACGTCGCGCAGGCCATAGCCGGTATCGACCAGTACCAGCCCGTGCGCGTCGGTTTCGATCAACAGGCAATGGCAGACGAGATGGCCGAGCAGCCCGTGGCTGCGCCCGTCGAACAGCGCCCCGCCCAGGGGGCAGTCGCTGCCGCAGTTCAGGTGATGGATTCGCATGGACGCGGTCCTTGGCAAAGGGGCGGGGATGGTGAGGCATCCCCGCCGGTCGCGTCAGCCGATCTGCTGGTCCTGTGCGCCGCTGTCAGGGCGCGCGGGACCCAGCACCGGTTCCTGGCCGAGCGGCTTGTTCTGGAACACGGTGAATTCGTCGCGGCCGTCCATCGTCGGGCCGGCGGTCCAGCGCCCTTCGGGGTACGTGCCGTCGACCGAGGTCGCGTAGAAGTTATAGTTGTTCGCCTGATCCTCCATGTCCTGCGGGAAAGAGTTGGGGACGGGCAGGTTGGCCGAGGCGCCGCCCAGTTCCTCCAGCACGGCCAGCCATTGCTGCTGGTGCATGGTGTCGCGCGCGATCATGTAGTGCAGCATCTTCTTCATGCCGTCGTCGTCGGTCGCGTTGAACAGCCGGACCGCCAGCACCCGCCCGGTGCTTTCCGCCGCGACGTTGCAGTACATGTCGGCGGCGACGTTCCCGCTGGCATAGATGTGGCTCATGTTGAAAGGCACGCCGTCGGAATCGATCGGCATTGCCGCCAGGCCGCCCGTCAACAGGTTCTTGTGGATCATGCCCTCGATCGACGCCTTGGCGCTGCCGCCGCCCATGACCGCGCCGACGATCGAGTCCGCGGCACCTTCCTCCTGCACCGACGCCGGTGCGGTTTCGAGGTTCATGGCAACCGCGGTGGCCAGCATCTCGATATGGCCGATCTCCTCGGTCGCGGTGTGGAGCAGCATGTCGCGATAGGTGGTGGTGGGCGCGCGGTTGCCCCATGCCTGGAAGAAATACTGCATGCAGACGCGAATCTCGCCCTCGACCCCGCCGATGGCCTGTTGCAGCATCCGCGCGAATGCCGGGTTGGGCTTGTCGACGGTGACCGGGTACTGCAGGCGCTTGTCGTGATAGTACATGATGCTCTCCACGTTCGTGCAACGTCTGGGGTGGAGAACACCTGGCGGCTGACTAAGTTGTTGTAATATTTACCTGATGCAGGTTACGAAGCGGGGGGTCCGGCGGATCTTGCCGGGCGCGGGGGCGGATGGACGGCGCTGGGTGAGGCGCCGTCGGCGGCGCCGCAAACCTGCCTCTTCGCACAGCGATGGAACTTTTTTGAGAAAGTTTGTTGACAGCAAAGTTTCACCCACCTAGATGGAGCTCACCGCAGCGGTGGCCGACACGGTCACCGAGGCAGACAGCGACCTGAGGCGACGCCCCAAACCTTCCGAAAGGCAGGCTAGGAAGCGACGCCGGTATTGTTGTCTAGTTCTTTGATATTGTTGATGTAGATGAAGGGACATGTGGGCGGCGGCTTGCGGTCTGGGCCATTCAAGGTGGTTTTGGATCGTTTAAAGTTTAAGCTGGCTCGTATGTCTCGTTACAACCACCAAGATTGTAATGTGCAGAGCCGGCTCCTTGAAGTGAGCTGAGTGTGTTGGGTTATTCCACCTGGCATATTTGGAACATCAA
>NZ_QQWV01000072.1:0-9084 GCF_003951715.1 Sphingomonas sp. ABOLH
CTTGAGCGCCATGTCCAGCGTGTCGGTCACGTCCTCGGCGCGCATGGTGGTGCGCAGGTTGGGCTACGCCTGCCTTCGGCCCCCAGGCGATGATGTAGCGCGAGAAGTCGTCGAGCACGGTCGAGAGGTGCATCCTGCCCCAGCCGATGATCTTGAAGTAGGTGAAGTCGGTCTGCCACATCTAGTTCGGTCGGGTGGTCTTCGTGTGGAACTGGTCGGCGGCCTTGATCACGACATGGGCCGGGCTGGTGATCAGGTCGTGGGCTTTGAGCAGGCGGTAAACCGTGGCTACCGACACGAAGTAGCGCTGCTCGTCGGTGAAGCGCACCGCCGATTCACGCGGGCTCAACTCGGACTGCTCCAGCGCCAGCTCGATAATCTGGTTGCGGATGGCCGCCGGGATGCGATTCCACACCCGACTCGGCGCAGATGGCCGATCCTCCAGCGCTTCCGGCCCGCCTTCGAGGTAGCGGCGGCGGTACCAGCGATAGAACGTCCGGCGGGGGATGCCGAGCTGGTCCAGCGTGCGCTTGGCAGGCAGGTGCGACTGCTCGAGGAGCCTGATGATTTCGAGCTTCTCCGATGCAGGATAGGCAAGCGATTTTTTGGACGAGGGCTGGGGCTTCATCTTCGTTCCTTCGTCACTACGACGAAGCCCCAATCCTCCTTACATCACAACCTCAAATCTGTGCCATGGGCTCTGACAGAGGACAGGTCAATTGAGTCGATAAACTATCGGGCAGTTCACGTTGAATCCGCCCGGTCCAAATTTCCCGTTGAGCCCGCCTACGTAGCCAGCGGCTACGGCTGCCCGAACTTCGGATGCAGAGTGGAGGCGTTTGACTGCCCCATCCACTCGGGCCTTGTCATTCCACACCACCGGAAAAATGTCCCATAATGGGCTGTATCCCTTCGTGTCACCAGGGACATAGTCAAAGACATCGAGAACCGACATGCCATCAGAAATCGCGCTGTTGATGCCCTGCCGCTGAGGGTTGCTTGCTCCCGTTTGGCCATTGACCGTGACAAAGTTTCGATTGACGTAGCTGGATTGGGTATCCTCGTCGTCTACTGGCAAGCCTGCGAGGCGCGGAGCGTAGACGGCCGCCTCGAGCACCGACACCAGATCGGCATTCGATTCGGTAGAGATGAACAGGTACGAGCGACCGTTGTGCAGCCCGATATTCGCCTGGAGGGTGACTGTCCCGGTTTTTGGGCAAATCTTGACCACCCGGTCATGAACCAGTTCGTGATTCACGTTTCCGTCGCACATGGCGTTTAGCGATGCAGCATCCACCTTGTATGCGATGGTCGGGGCATTGACTATGTAGCCGCGCGCGCCGCCGATCCGTGTGAGTGGCGTATAGTCATGATCACCCTTGGCACCTATGGTGAAGCCCTTGGGAGGGAAGAAGTTGGGGGCGTCTCCGGGTGTCAGTGAACGTGCAGGTGAAAAGTCGACACCTCCCGCTGCGAATATCAACTGCTTGGCCCTGCCGATATAGCGACCGCTACGAACAAATCTTGCATCGGCTCGAGACAGACTCGGCGCGTAGCTGGTCCCCAATTGACGAGCGGCGGAAAGATCACTGGCTTCGGTGACGATGTACCAGACAGCATCGCCGTTTTCCAGCCGCCCCCTGCGCAATGGAAGCGTGATCGTGTTGTCCGCCGCATTGAGCACTGATCCACGATTCATCGCCATAGGCCCCTTGGCCGCAACCTTGGATCCAAGCTGATAGGGTGCGGCGATAACCCCGGTCACGTTCTTGAGCGCCTGGTCACCCGTTTCCTCGGCACCCCGTTGCGCCGACGCAGTTCCAGTCGCAACGATCGCAATTGCGGCTGCGCTCGACAAGATTGTAGAATACCTCATTTTTACGTCTCCTTATATTCAGGCACAAATCAGGTCTGCCTGGTTGAATTCAATACACTTCGAACAGGACCGCGGCACCTTGTCCGCCGCCGACACACATGGTCACGACCACATAGCGGGCTCCGCGACGCCTGCCTTCGATCAGGGCGTGGCCCGTGCAGCGTGAACCAGTCATCCCATAGGGGTGCCCGATCGAGATCGAACCGCCATTGACGTTGAGCATGTCATTCGGAATGCCAAGCTTGTCCCGGCAATAGAGCACCTGAACGGCAAAGGCCTCGTTCAATTCCCACAAGCCTATGTCATCCATCTTGAGCCCGAAGCGCTCGAGCAATCGGGGAATCGCAAAGACCGGGCCGATCCCCATTTCATCCGGCTTGCAGCCCACAACCGCCATACCGACATAACGGCCCAACGGGGTCAGTCCCCGCTTTTCCGCAAGCCGTTCCTCCATCAGGATGCAAGCCGACGATCCGTCCGAAAGCTGGCTGGCATTGCCCGCTGTGATCGAGCCGCCGGGGATGACCGTGCGCAGGTTGGTCAGGACATCAAGCGTGGTTTCGGGGCGGTTGCCTTCATCCTTCGTGAGATGAACTTCCTGATAGCCAACTTCGCCCGTTTCCTTGTTGACCACTGCCTTGCGCGCCGTGACCGGAACGATTTCATCTTCGAACAGTCCGGCCGCCTGCGCCGCAGCGGTACGCTGCTGCGATTGAAGGGCGTATTCATCCTGTGCTTCGCGGCTGATGCCATAGCGGTTGGCCACCACTTCAGCGGTCTGGATCATCGGCATGTAGATATCGTCATGCAGCGCGGTCAGATCGCTGTCGAAGTCGATGCGAAAATCCGGGGTCTCGATCAGCGAGATCGATTCCTGACCGCCGCCCGCTACAATGTCCATGCGGTCAACGATGATCTGCTTGGCTGCGGTCGCGATGGCCATCACACCGGACGAGCACTGCCGGTCCAACGACTGAGCCGCCACGGTATAGGGTAACCCCGCACGCAAGGTAACCAGGCGTCCGATATTGTTGGCGGCAGCACCTTGTTGCAAGGCGCTGCCATAGACCACGTCGTCAACCTCTGCCGGGTCAATCCGCGCGCGGACCACCGCCTCGCGCAATGACAGGGCGCCCAGTGTTGGGGCCTTGGTCGCGTTGAATGCGCCCCGGACGGCCTTGCCGATTGGGGTCCGTGCGGTCGATACAATCACTGCGCTACGCAATTGTCATCTCCATCTTGGAAATACTCTTCAAGAACATCACGTTTGGCTAGAAACAGCGTGAACCAGTCATCGGGTGCCGACCAGGATTGGATCGGGTCCCAGCCACCGCAACGCAGCAGCATTCGGGCTTCTTCGAAGCGGTATTTGTGGCTGTTTTCGGTGTGAAGCGATTTCCCGGCCGTGAAGGTAACTCGCTCCTGCCCGATCGAGAAAGACAAATCCTTGTTAGCCACCAGATGCATCTCGATCCGGGCGCGTGCTGCGTTCCATCTGGCTTCGTGAGTGAAATCAGCCACCGGTATATTCACCCCAAGTTCCCGGTTTACGCGGGTCAGGAGATTGAGGTTGAACGCGGCGGTAACGCCTTGAGAATCGTTGTAGGCCCGCTGCAACACCTCAATCGGCTTCACCCGGTCCATGCCGATCAGCAGCAAAGCGTCCTTGCCCAGCGTTTCACCCATCCGCCTGAGCAGATCGGTTGCCTGGAGCGGTTCGAGATTTCCGATCGTCGAGCCTGCGAAGAATCCGATGATCGGCAATCGTCGATGGCATTGAGGCAAGGGTACAGCGCGATTGAAATCCGCCTCGACCGGCGTCACCTCAAGATCGACGAACCGCTCCATGATGACGGCGGATGACTCGCGCAGATAGTCACCCGAAACGTCAATCGGAACATAGCGCGTTGGGTTGATCGCCTTGATCAATGCCGGAGTCTTCGCGGCGCTTCCGGCGCCGAATTCCACCAACATCCGGCCCGCGCCGATTGAAGCACGCAATGCATCGGCCGCTTCGCGAAGCAGGTCAAGCTCCGTCCTGGTCGGGTAGTACTCGGGAAGATGAGTGATCTGCTCGAACAGTTCCGAACCGCGGTGGTCGTAGAGCCAGCGCGCTGGCAAGGTCCAATCCGAGGTGTGGCAACATCGCAGAAAATCAGCCCGCAGTTCCTCCGTTTCGTCGGAGGCCTGTTTCAAGTTACCTTCGATTGCGACTGTTGCGGTCCTCACTCTCAAATGTCCTTGGCCAAGCGCACACCACTGAATTGCCAGCGCTGGTGCGGGTGGAAGAAGTTACGATAACTTGCGCGCATGTGCCCCCTGGGCGTGGCGCAGCTTCCGCCTCGCAGGACCATTTGCCCTGACATGAATTTGCCATTGTATTCGCCCACCGCGCCCGGTGCGGTTCGAAAGCCAGGATACGGTCGAAACGATGATCCGGTCCATTCCCAGACGTCGCCGAACATCTGCTGAAGCCCAGATCCATCCGCCGGGCGCGGCGTGACCGGCCTTCCGATCTCGAGTTGATTGCCCGACAGTGAATCAATCGCTTGCGCCGAGACTTCCCATTCCTGTTCTGTCGGCAGTCTTGCGCCGGCCCATGAAGCATATGCATCGGCTTCGTAGAAGCTAATATGTACGACCGGAGCCTCCGGATCGAGCAGCCGCAGCCCGCCTAAAGTAAAGGATAGCCGGCCCTGGAGGCATCTTTCCCCCCAATAGAGCGGCGCGGAAATCTGTTCCGAATTAATCCACGCCCAACCATCGGAGAGCCAGTGTCGCGGTTCTAGGTATCCTCCATCCTCAATGAAGTTCTCCCATTCGCGATTGGTGACGCAGCGGTCGGCGATGGCAAAGGCGGGCAGGAGTGCTTGGTGGCGCGGCCTTTCGGCATCGAACGCGAATTCGGGGCCATCATGACCAACCGCCACGACCCCTCCTTCGAAGGCGTGCCATTCAAGCGGCCGGGCCCGGCCTTGTGCCTCATTCACGGGGCTACCGCAATAAGCCGGCCGCAGCGGGTTGCTGGAAAATGCATGAAGGATGTCGGTAAGCAGCAATTCCTGGTGTTGTTGTTCGTGCTGGATGCCCAGCTCGACAAGATCCAGAGCTGCGACGCTCAGCGCACCAAACGACGATTGGATCATCGTATCGACATGTCGGCGATAGCCGATCACTTCGGTCAGCGTCGGCCTCGAGATCATCCCGCGCCGCGCACGCAAGAGCCGCTGTCCTTCGGCTTCGTAATAGCTGTTGAACAAGAACGGCCAGGAATCGTCAAACAACGTGTAGCCCGGAACATGGTCGCGCAGAATGAAGGTTTCAAAGAACCAAGTTGTATGGCCCAGATGCCACTTGGCGGGCGAGGCATCCGGCATGGACTGGATTGTCGCATCGGCATCGCTCAGCCCTTCGGCAAGCGAAAGGGTCAATTCGCGCGTCTCGCGAAAGAGATCTAGCATTTCGCGCGTCTCGCGAAAGAGATCTAGCATTTCTGAAACTGACATGAACGCGCTGCTTGGGGACCATTCAACGGGATGTGAACCGATCAGACCCTAGAGGCACTGGTCACGTCCGTCAACGTGGTGTAATTTCGGCGGTGGCCCTGGGTCATCGTCAGGCGGCCTTTGCGGTGATGTGTAGTGGCTGATTTTCCTCCTCGATCATGGATTGGTTGAGTTCGGCCATACCCTCGATCTGCATGTAGCGGTGCTGGAGTTGCCATTCGTCGTTCTGCTCGAGCAGGACGGCGCCAACGAGGCGGACGATGCTGTCTTCGTTGGGGAAGATGCCGACGACATCGGCGCGGCGCTTGACCTCCTTGTTCAGCCGCTCGAGGGGATTGGTCGAGTGTAACTTCGTGCGGTGCTGGGTGGGGAAGCCGGTGTAGGCGAGCACGTCGGTTTCCGCCTCGTCCATGCAGGCGCCGAGCTTCGGCCAGCGGGTACGCAATTGGTCGGCGACCTGCCGCCACACCTGCGTTGCGCTTTTCTGATCGGGCTGGAGGAAGACCTGGCGGATGGCGGCGGCGACCACGGTGTTCTGGCCCTTGGGCACGTAGGACAGCGCGTTCCTCATGAAGTGGACGCGGCAGCGCTGCCAGGTGGCGCCCATGACGCGGGTGATCGCGCCCTTGAGGCCCTCGTGGGCGTCGGAGATGACTAGTTTCACCCCTGTCAGGCCGCGCCGGACAAGGTCCTTCAGGAAGTCGGACCAGAAGACCTCGGCTTCGGAAGGGCCGATATGTAGGCCGACGATCTCGCGCCGGCCCTCGGTGTTGACAGCCATGGCGATTATCGCGGCGACACTGATGATCCTGCCGCCTTCGCGCACCTTGAGGTAGGTCGCGTCGAGCCAGAGGTAGGGCCACTCGCCGGTCAGCGGGCGCTTCAGGAAGGCCAGAACGCGCTCGTCGATGTCCTTGCACAGCTTGGAGACCGTGGACTTGGAGATGCCGGTCATGCCCATGGCCTGGACCAGTTCGTCGACCCGCCGGGTGCTGACGCCGCCGATCCACGCCTCCTGGATTACCGCCACCAGCGCCTTCTCGACCATCTTCCTGGGCTCGAGGAAGCCGGGGAAGTAGGAGCCCGCGCGCAGCTTGGGGATCTTGAGGTTCAGCGTGCCGACCCGGGTATCGAGCGAGCGATCACGATATCCGTTGCGCCAGGTGGCGCGCTCACCGGATCGTTCATGCCGTCCGGCACCGATCAGGCCGTCGACATCGGCCTCCATGATCAGCTGCAGGACGTTCTCGGCAATGGTGCGCAAAAAATCCGGTTGGCCGCCCTTCGCAGCCAGCTCTTCGATCAGTAATCTGTCCTCGGTCATCGGGAACTCCTCTTCGTCACGGTTGAAGTGTGCAAACTCCACCATAACGATGAGCCCGGTGGCCACCAGCGACGCCGCATTCCGGGGTGGGGCATGCCCCACCCCGGAATACACCGTCACATACACCGGAAATTACACCACGAGCGCGGACGCTAGCGAGGCACTCTCGTGAACTTCGCCGAATATATTCTATGCATTATCTGCATACTTTGGAAGATGTCCCCGATTCTCAAGCTTCTGATGACATATCCGACGCGCTGATCCCATCCCGGCTGCGCGCTGACTTTCCGAAGCAACCTGTTAATGACGGGGCATAGCTTGCGTATTTTTGGGCGCAGTGCAGTGAGGAGATCATGCCGATGGACTGGAGTGATGTTATCCACCTTGCCAACAACGGCAATCATTCGCCTCCGCGCCGTGTCGAGAGGAGCGAAGCCGAGTGGCGCGAAATCCTCGATCAGGACCGCTTCTACGTCATGCGACTGAAGGGAACGGAAAGGCCGTTCTCAAGCGAAATGTGCAGCCTGTTTTCGCCGGGACGGTACGTCTGTGGATCGTGCAAGACTGAATTGTTCGATTCACGCAGCAAATTTGACAGCCGCTCCGGCTGGCCAAGTTTTACCGAACCGGTCGATCCCTCCGCCGTGGCCTATCACATGGATACCAGCCACGGAATGCAGCGTGTCGAAACGACCTGCAGTGTCTGTGACGCCCACCTGGGACACGTTTTTCCCGATGGGCCGCAGCCAAGCGGACTGCGGTTTTGCATCAACGCCCTGGCTTTGGACAAACTCGCCGAGGCCGAGGGATAAGGCAACCACCTATCATGGCCCAGGGCAAATCCGAACCAGTCGAATTCATGGGTGCTGCCGGCCGCCTTAGCGGGGTTATCGAATACCCCGCGAACGCGCCAATCAGGGGGGGGGCCGTCTTTGCCCATTGCTTTGCCTGCGGGCGCAACAGCATTGCAGCCGTCAAGGTTTCCCGAAAGCTGGCTGAAAAGGGCTTTGCGGTCCTGCGCTTCGATTTCGCCGGGCTTGAAAAGAGCGAAGGCGAATTCGGCGCGACCGGCGTGCTTGGCAATGCCGATGATATCATCGCCGCGGTCGGAGCAATGGCGCAGCGCGGACTTGCCTGCAATTTTTTGGTCGGGCACAGTTACGGAGGCGCAGCGGTTATCGCGGCAGCCGGCCGATTGCCGCAGATCGAGAACCTAGCCACAATCGGTGCTCCGTTCGAAGTCGATCACGTGCTCCACACTCTGGGTGTCGATCGGAAAGAACTGGATCGATCGGGCAAGGTCAGATTTGCGATCATGGGCCGCGAACTGGCCGTCTCTGCCGAATTCGTCCAGCAGGCGTCGAACCAGGAGCAGGCTTCAAGGCTGCGGGCTCTGACCCAGCGACTGCTGGTTTTGCACGCCAGGAACGATGAAATCGTGCCTTATCAGCAGGGTGAAAACCTGTTTCTGGCCGCGGGCGGGGAAAAGTCGTTCGCTACGCTGGCCAGCGCCGATCACCTGTTGCTGGTCCCTGGCGCGCCTGATGAGGTGGTGGGCCTGATCGACCAGTGGATCTCGCGGGTTTCAGCTACGACTACCGAGCAATCGCGTCCATTGCCGGCTACCGTTCGGCTGCGAACTGCAGGAGGCACCTTTACCCAATTTGTCCAGTCGCAAACCCACGATTGGTTTGCCGACGAACCGGAAGATGTCGGTGGTGCCGACCTTGGTCCCAGCCCCTATGATCATCTACTGGCGGCGCTGGGATCGTGCACCTCAATGACGATCATGCTCTATGCCCGCAGAAAAGGAATTCCGCTTGAAGCGGTTGAAATCGAACTCGAACATGGCCGCGAGCACTTGGCCGACTGTACGGATTGCGGCGACAGCAAGATGCGCATCGATGTAATCGATCGGTCCGTTCGTCTGCTTGGCCCCCTGGACGATATGCAGCGCGCGGACCTACTGCGGATCGCCGATCGGTGCCCGGTACATCGCACCCTTGAGAACCAGATTGAAATCAAGACCTTGCCCTTCTGAAGATGGAGAGATTAATGCCAAAAGGCGGAATTATTGCAGCATTCCGGACTATGCCGGCCGAAAAAACGCTGGCTGAATTCAATGAACTTTATGCCGAGATGAGCGATATTGTCGCCGCGATGCCGGGCTATTTGGGGCACAAGGTGTTCAAGGCGGACGATGGTGAGCTGGTGGTTGTTGCCGAATGGAGCGATCGGGAGGCATTCCTGGCGTGGGATCACCATCCTGATCACTTGCAGGCAAAGGAACTTGGCAAGGCTACGCTTCTTGATACTTACGATGTTGCGGTGGGTGAGGTGTTCGAGCACCACCGCAAACCCTAGGCGGTGTTTGCAAA
>NZ_QQWV01000073.1:0-8970 GCF_003951715.1 Sphingomonas sp. ABOLH
CAGTATCGCCGCGCGCACCCCGCCCGCCGATCGACCGCGTGTCCGCCCTGCTCGCCGTCGCGATCGTCGCCACCCCGCTCATCACCTGGGGCGGCGCGGCGATACTGACGGCACGGGCGCAGGACGAAGGCCGCGCCATCGCCCGCCGCGCCGCCCCGGTGATGGCGGAACAGGCGGCGGCCCAGCAGACGCGCGCCCTGCTGCAACAGGCATGGCGCGGGGCGCCGCTTGGCACCACGCTCGAATCGCTCGCCCGCGCCCTGCCACCGGATGCCGCGCTGCTGCGGGCGGAGCGGAATGCGGCCGGCATGATCGCGATCGAGGTCGCCGCCCCCGATCCCGACCGGTTGCTCGCCGCGCTACGGCGCGATCCGGTCCTCACCGGCCTGCGCGCCACCGCGCAGGCGCGCGCCGATGGTGACGGGCGGATGCGCGTCACGCTGGAGCAGCGCCCATGACTCCGCGCCTGCCGCTGATCGCAGCCGGCGTCGCCGCATTGCTCGCCATCCCCGCCTATGGCGCGCTGGGCGACCTCGCCGCCGCCCGCGCCGCGCGCAATGCCGCCCGGATCGACGCAGGCGCCACCATCCCGCCGCTCGCCACCGCCGACTCCGCTTTCCCGGCCGACAGCGCCGCCGACGCCCGCGCGCGCCTCGGCGCACTGGTCCGTGCCGATGCCGCCCGCGGCGGGGTGTTGATCGAAACGCTCGCCCCCGATCCCGCCGCGCCCGCACCGCTCACCCAACTGTCCCTCCGCGCGTCGGGCACCGAGAAGGCGGTGGTCGCCTTTGCCGATACGCTGGAGCGCACGCACCCGGCGATCCGGATGCGGGCATGGCGGCTGACCAGTGCGCCGGGCGGCGTGCGGCTCGATGCGACGCTGGTGGCACCATGGCGGGGCTGACCCTGCGCCAGCACGCACTCCTGGCCGGCGCGGCGCTGGTCGCGCTGACCGTGCCGCTCTGGCTGCTGCGCGAACCGGCTCCGACCGCTTCGCCGACGAATGCGCTCGCCCCGCTCGCCGCCCGCCACCGACGCGCTCCCCGCCGATACGCCGGAGCTGCTGGGCGTGGTCGGTCGCCTCGGTCGCGACGCGGTGGCAATGGTCCGCGGTAGCGACGGCACCCGCACCCTGTCGCCGGGCGACAGCATCGACGGCTGGCAGTTGCGCAGCCTCGCCATCGACGCCGCCTATTTCACCCGCGGCGGGCAAAGCGCCCGCGTGCCGATGCCCGGCAGCGACGATCAGCGATAGGCGATCCGCACCCGCACATCGTTGCCGAGCGTCCGATCGGACATGGGCGGCACATAGGACGTACCCTTTTCGGAAAGGCGCAGTTCCCGTTCGCCGTGCGGTGTCATCGCCTTCGCGCTGGCGATCGGATGCTCTGCCTGATGGAACATATGGAACCGTTTGCTTTCGCAGGCGCCGACCGCCTCGAACAGGCCGATCAGCGGCCATTCCAGCAGCGTGGCCTGCGCCTTTCCCATCGATATCATCACATGGCATTGCGCCCGGATATCGCCCAGCCGCCGGTCCTCGGTCGTGGTGCCGCGCGACAGCACGATCGGCCGCAGATGCATCCCCTGCGATTGCGCCGGTGCGGTCAGGAACCAGCGCCCCTCGGGAAGGCTCGCGAACACCATCCGCCCGTCGCCGTCGATCGTGACCGGCAGGTCGTGCCCCTTGCCGTCGCTCAGCACGATCGGCACCATCCCCGCCGGTATCCGCCGCCCGCCGCGCCACAGTTCGAACCGCAGGCTTCCCTCGGGCGACAGCATCGCGCGATCCTCGGCAAAGCGGCGCTGCCCCGCGCGCAACACCTTCGCATCCAGCTTCAGCGGCTTGCCGGCGGTGACGACGATATCGGGACCGTCCGGCTGGACGTCCTGCGCCGTCGCCGGAGCCGCTACCGACAACGCCATGCCCGCCATCACCAACCGCATCACCGCACTCCCGATCGTTACGGATGCGATATCGCTTCGGGATTGCGGCGGCATGATGGTCACATCGCGACGATCCGTGTCGCCAGCCGCTCTGCCTCCGCCGCATCGTGGGTGACGTACAGGATCGGCAGGCGCAGCGCGTCGCGCAGCCGCTCGATCGTCGCCATCACCTCCTCGCGCCTGGCCCGGTCGAGCGAGGCGAGCGGCTCGTCCATCAACAGGAACCGCGCGCCCGACAGCAGCGCCCGCCCGATCGCCACCCGCTTCGCCTCACCCCCCGACAGCGTCGCCGGCCAGCGGTGAAGCAAGTCCTTCAACCCGAGCAGCGCGACCATGTCGTCATAGCCGATCGGCGGCGCGCCGCGCCCCATGCCATAGCGTAGATTGGCCGCGACCCGGCGGTGCGGGAACAGCCGCGGCTCCTGAAACACATAGCCGCAGCGCCGCACCGGCACCGGCACGTCGATCCCCGCCGCCGCATCGAACAGCGTGACGCCGCCGACCCGGACATGGCCCGCCGCCGGTCGCAGCAGCCCGGCGACCATGTTCAGCACGCTCGACTTGCCCACGCCCGACGGGCCGAACAACACCGTCAGCCCGCTATCCTGTCCGTCGTCGGGCACGACCGCACCGACCACCGCCTCGCCCAGCCGGACGGTCACGTCGATGTCAAAGGACATGGACCCTCCGCCCGCCCCGCCGCACCAGCCATTCCGACACGACCAGCGCGATCAGCGACAGCGCGACCGACATGACGGCCAGCCGCACGACGCTCGCCTCGCCGCCCGGCACCTGCAACGCGCTATAGATCGCCAGCGGCAGCGTCGCGGTCTCGCCCGGCACGTTCGATACGAAGGTGATCGTCGCGCCGAACTCGCCCAGCGCGCGGGCGAACCCCAGCACCATTCCCGCCAGCACGCCGGGCAGGCTGAGCGGCGCGGTCACGCTCCAGAACACCCGCGCCCGACTGGCGCCCAGCGTCCGCGCCACGCTTTCCAGCCGCCGATCGACGCCCTCGATCGACAGGCGGATGGCGCGTACCATCAGCGGCAGCGCCATCACCGCCGCCGCGATCGCCGCCCCGCTCCAGCGGAACAGCACGCTGACCCCGAACCACGCCTCCAGCCACCGGCCGACCGGTCCGGCCGGCGCGAACGCCAGCAG
The DNA here is from genome assembly GCF_003951715.1 of Sphingomonas sp. ABOLH. Taxonomy (NCBI): domain Bacteria; kingdom Pseudomonadati; phylum Pseudomonadota; class Alphaproteobacteria; order Sphingomonadales; family Sphingomonadaceae; genus Sphingomonas; species Sphingomonas sp. ABOLH. The sequence continues at coordinate 3,112 of NZ_QQWV01000073.1, forward strand.
CAGCAGCCAACCGGTGACGACCGGCGGCAGCACCAGCGGCAGATGGACGATCCCGTCGATCAGCACCTTGCCCGGAAACCGCCCCCGCGCCAGCACCCAGGCGAGCGCATAGGCGACCGGCAATGCCGCCAGCATCGCCACGCCACCGATCTTGAGCGACAGCAGGACGATCGCCCATTCGGCGCCATCCGGCATCAGCGCGGGCTGAATCCGTACCGAACGAAGATCGCCTTGCCGGCCGGGCTGACCAGAAAGCGGCGGAACCGCTCGCCCTCGACATTCTGCGAAGCCTTCAGCCGGGCGATGGGATAGGTGATCGGCGGATGGCTGGCGGCCGGGAACACGCCGACCACGCGCACCTTGGTCGACGCCTTCGCATCGGTCGCGTACACAATGCCGAGCGGTGCCGCACCGCGTTCGACCAGCGCCAGCGCCGCCCGGACATTCTCCGCCCGCACCACCGACGGCGCCACGCCGTCCCATGCCCGCAACCGGGTCAGCGCCGCCTTGCCATAGCGTCCGGCGGGCACCGCATCGGGATCGGCCATCGCCAGCCGCCCGCCGCTGAGCGCCGGGCGCAGATCGACGCCCGGCCGCAAGGTCACGCGCACCCGGCTGTCGACCGGTGCGATCAGCACCAGCCGGTTGCCCAGCAGATTGACCCGGCTGCCCTTCGCCAACAGCCCGCGCCGGTCGAGATCGTCCATCCATTCGACATCGGCCGACATGAACAGGTCGGCGGGCGCCCCCGCCGCCGCCTGCCGCGCCAGCGCCGAACTGGCGGCGAAGGACAGCGTCGGGCGGACATGGCCGCGCTTTGCCCAGGCATCGGCGGCGGCGTTCATCGATTCCTGCAGGCTGGCGGCCGCCAGCACGATCGGCGGGCGCGACTGCGCGCTCGCCGGCGCGGCGAGCAACAGGCCCGCCAGCGCGAATACCAATCGCCGGATCATCGTCCCCCCTTCATCACACCGCCCGCCCGGGGCCGGCGATCAATTGCGCCCGGTCATCTGCCCGATGGCGTTGCGGCCGAAATTGGCGATCATCTCGCTCACTTCGCGCGCCTGGGCCATCGATCGTGCGCCCTGGTCGCGCAGATAGTCCGACTGGATGCGCATCACCTCGTTCAGGTCGCTGGCCTGCGCCGCCGCGCGCATCGCGCGGAATGCCTCCTGCGTATTCGCTTCCGCCTGCGACAAGATGGTCAGGCCGAGCTGCGATCCCTGCTCGGTCATCGCGCTGCCGGCGACACGCATCCGCTCGGTCGCGGCGGCGGCGGGATTCGAATCGGATTCGGCCATCGGCTGCTCCTGCTATGGATAAAATTTTCCTTAGCGCCCAACCCTCGTAGTGCCCGGAAGTTCCTGACCGACTTCCCGATTCCCACGATTCCGTGCGCAGATCGGCTGGCGGAGCGCCGATTCTGTCAGTTTCCTGACTGCCGTGAAAAAATAGTTTCGGCTCGTCCCGTACGGAAAACGCAACATCGCAGCTGCGAAATGACCTGTCGGCATTTGTACCATTTTAGAACAATGCCCTCCACATCAACGATTTTGCACCGCAGCAACGCTTCCGGAATTGTGACGAAATATCGCCTGATCGCAGCAGGTTTCGTCCGATTTGCGCCTTTCATAAATTTGCAATCGTCGTTTTTTTGGGACAGTTTGTCGCAAGAGAAAAACAGGAGGGTTGAGAGGATGCACAGCAAGTATTCGGGTCGTACGACGATCGTCACCCTCGCCGGCATGACCGCGCTGGGCTGGGCGGGTGTCGCGCTGACCGTTCAGATGGTGATGCGCATCCTCGCCTAAGGGCGTCGCTTCCCGACACAAAAAGGGCCGGCGCTTGCCATAGCGCCGGCCCTTTTCGTTTGGACGAACGGCGCCGGTTCCGCGCCGCTGTCGCCTCAGTTGTCGTCACCCATGCGCAGCGCGGCGATGAAGGCTTCCTGCGGGATGCTGACCGACCCGTATTCGCGCATCTTCGCCTTGCCCTTCTTCTGCTTGTCCAACAGCTTGCGCTTGCGGCTGGCGTCGCCGCCATAGCATTTGGCGGTCACGTCCTTGCGCATCGCGCTGATCGTCTCGCGCGCGATCACCTTTCCGCCGATCGCCGCCTGGATCGGGATCTTGAACAGGTGGCGCGGGATCAGTTCCTTCAACCGCTCCACCATGCCGCGCCCGCGCGTCTCGGCGGTGCTGCGGTGGACGATCATCGACAGCGCGTCGACCGGCTCTTCATTCACCAGGATGCTCATCTTGACGAGGTCGCCCTCGCGATAGCCGATCTGTTCGTAATCGAAGCTGGCATAGCCCTTCGACAGCGACTTCAGCCGGTCGTAGAAGTCGAACACGACCTCGTTGAGCGGCAGTTCGTACACCGCCTGCGCGCGTCCGCCGACATAGGTCAGGTTCATCTGGATGCCGCGCCGGTCCTGGCACAGCTTCAGGATACCGCCCAGATACTCGTCGGGGACATAGATCGTCGCCTGGATCCACGGCTCGCTGATCGTCTTGATCTTGTTGACGTCGGGCATGTCGGCCGGATTGTGCAGGTCGATCTGCGTGATGCCCGCCGGATCGGGATGGGTCAGCTCGATCTGGTACACCACCGACGGCGCGGTGGTGATGAGGTCGAGGTCGTATTCGCGCGTCAGCCGCTCCTGGATGATCTCCAGATGCAGCAGCCCCAGGAACCCGCAGCGGAAGCCGAAGCCCAACGCCGCCGAGCTTTCCATCTCGAAGGTGAAGCTGGCATCGTTCAGCCGCAGCTTGCTGATCGATTCGCGCAACTTGTCGAAATCGGCGGCATCGACCGGGAACAGGCCGCAGAACACCACCGACTGCACTTCCTTGAACCCCGGCAGGGGTTCGGCGGTCGGGCGCTTGGCGTCGGTGATCGTGTCGCCGACCATCGTCTGCGCCACTTCCTTGATCTGCGCGGTGATGAAGCCGATCTCGCCCGGCCCCAGGTCGGGCAGCTGCTCGATCTTCGGCCGGAACGCGCCGACCCGGTCGACCAGGTGCGTCGTGTCGGCATTCATGAACTTGATCTGCTGGCCCTTGCGGATCGACCCGTCGATCACGCGGATCAGAATGACCACGCCCAGATACGGGTCGTACCAGCTATCGACCAGCATCGCCTTGAGCGGCGCATTGATATCGCCCTTGGGCGGCGGGATATGCGCCACGATCGCGTCGAGGATCTCGTCGATGCCGATGCCCGACTTGGCCGATGCCAGCACGGCGTTCGACGTGTCGATGCCGATGATATCCTCGATCTCGGTCTTTACCCGTTCCGGTTCGGCGGCGGGCAGGTCGATCTTGTTGATGACCGGAATGATCTCATGGTCATGCTCGATCGACTGATAGACGTTCGCCAGCGTCTGCGCCTCGACTCCCTGCGCCGCATCGACCACCAGCAGCGCGCCCTCGCACGCCGCAAGGCTCCGCGACACTTCATAGGCGAAGTCGACATGCCCCGGCGTGTCCATCAGGTTCAGGACATGGCCCTTCCATTCGAGGCGCACGGTCTGCGCCTTGATGGTGATGCCGCGTTCCTTCTCGATATCCATATTGTCGAGCACCTGTGCCGACATCTCGCGCTCGGCGAGGCCGCCGGTCCGCTGGATAAGCCGGTCGGCCAGCGTCGACTTGCCATGGTCGATATGGGCGATGATCGAGAAATTACGCAGTTTGTCGAGCGGAGTGGCCACGGTCACACATTCGAAAAGAGTAGGATTGCAGCGCCCCTAGCAGCTTCCCCGCCAAAGCCAAACAGCACGACATACGAATCCCGCTTGCGGACCCCGAATCCGAGCGCTATAGGCGCGCCTCCAAGCAACGGCAGGCGCCCCGAACGGCCCGGCCGATACTCCGTCGGGGAGTAGCTCAGCCTGGTAGAGCACTGCCTTCGGGAGGCAGGGGCCGGAGGTTCGAATCCTCTCTCCCCGACCATTGGATCGTCACATATCGATATTTCGCCGCGCTGGCGGCCCGCCGTCCGGTCCGGTACGATGTCGGCCATGACGCGCCCGTTCGATCGCCCCGTCCTCCATGCCCCGCCGCTCATCCTGCGCCGTCCGGAGCCACGCGACAGCGATGCCATCGTCCGCATCTGCGGCGATGCGGAGATCGCCCGGCGGCTGGCGCGGGTGCCGCATCCCTATGGCGCGACCGACGCCGCCTTCTTCCTCGACCATGTCGTGCCGCACGAATGGGTGTGGGCGATCACGCTGGACGGCGACGATACGCTGATCGGCGTGGTTGGCCTGACGCCAGGGGACGATCCGGCCTCGGCGGAACTCGGCTATTGGCTGGCACGCGAGCACTGGGGGCGCGGCATCATGCCCCGCTCCGCCGGTGCCGTCGTCGGCTACGGCTTCGACACGCTCGGCCTGTCCACCATCACCTCGGGCTATTTCGAAGCGAACCCCGCCTCCGGCCGCGTGCTGGCCAAGCTCGGTTTCGTGGAGACCGGGCGGCAAATGGGCGACTGTCTCGCCACCGGCGCGCCCGTGTCGACGGTGCGTCTGGTCCTGCAACCGGCAGGATTCGCCTGAAACCCATTGTGCAATGCAGCATGAAGCCCCATTCTCCAACAGCGGCCGATCGACGTCGCGGTTGAAGAGGTTTCGCGCCATGCCGGCCCTGTCCGATACGATCCAGCAATTGCAGCGGATGCGCGCCGCCCATGGCAGACCGACGGTTCCCGACCGGCTGCACGACCTGACCGGCTTTGCCCCCGATCCCGGCAATCTGCGCGCGCGGGCCTATGTGCCCGAAACGCTGCGTCCCGGCGCGGCACTGGTGGTCGCTCTCCACGGCTGTACGCAGGATGCGGCGGTGTACGATCATGGCACCGGCTGGTCGACGTTGGCCGACCGCGAAGGCTTTGCCGTGCTGCTCCCCGAACAGCGCCGCGCCAACAACCCGAACCTGTGCTTCAACTGGTTCGAATCCGCCGACATCGCCCGCACCGGCGGAGAGGCGGAATCGATCGCAGCGATGATCGAGCACATGGTCGCTACCCACGCCATCGACCCGGCCCGCATATTCATCACCGGCCTCTCGGCGGGCGGTGCAATGACCGCCGTGATGCTCGCGACCTGGCCCGAAACATTCGCGGCGGGCGCGATCATCGGCGGCCTGCCCTATGGCACCGCCCTCGGCGTCCGTGCCGCGCTGGAGCGGATGCGCGGGATCGCCGCCGCCGATACGCTCGCCATCGCCCCCGGCCCCCGCATGCCGCGCGTCGCCATCTGGCATGGCACCGCCGACCCGACCGTCGTGATCGCCAACAGCGACGCGCTGGTCCGGCAATGGCGTGACGTCCACGCGCTGCCGGCGGAACCGCGCAAGGGCGCAAACGGCCCCAACTGGTCGCACCGCGCATGGTGCGATCCGCACGGCAATCCCCTGGTCGAGGAATGGCGCATCACCGGCATGGGGCACGGCGTCCCCGTCGACAGCCGCAGCGGCATCGGCGCGACCGGCCCGTTCATGCTCGACGTCGGCCTGTCGAGCACCTTGGAGATCGCGCGCAGTTGGGGACTGGTCGCCGCCGAACCGACACAGGCGTCCGCGCCACCCTCGCCCAGGCTCGAGCGCCTGACGCCGGAACCTCCGGCGGCGCCCCGGGTCGTTTCGGTCGTGGCCTTGACGACGTTGCCCCGCACCGCCTGAGCGTCCGGCGTCAGCCGCACCAGCCAGGGCGCGGGGCGCGCGGACGCCCGCGGCGCGTCGGCGCCCACCAGGCCCCCAATGCGCGCGATCGCGCAGCTGCTCGCCAGGGCGCTCGCGTAGATGACCGTCTTGCCCCCGCAGCTGCCTCCTGTCACTCAGGCGGCGACGGCCGGTC
>NZ_QQWV01000074.1:0-8863 GCF_003951715.1 Sphingomonas sp. ABOLH
CTCTTGGGAAAGAACGGCCGCAGCCGCTCAATCTGCTCATCCGTCAGCCAAAACAGGTCACTCATTCCGGTCTCCTCGCGGAGCCTGAATCAGATCGCGACGCTCACATCAATGGGTCCTGACCCTAGACAATCATTTTCTTTATTGAAAGATCAAATTAGATCCTTTTTGGGGATGCCTTATTCCTACAAACGATGGGCATCGATGCGGGAGGGCTTCAAACCTCTTGGCGCTGAACCCCATCCACCAACCGCGCCGGAGTTCAGTGGTACAGGTGCGAAATTCTTTGCCATTATTGCGCCATTCAAGATTACAAGCTCGTCTGCCGTGGCGATTTTAAGTCAATTGCCTTCGCTGACCTTCCATCAACCAGTACCCGACGGACAGCAGCAAAGTTACTTTTTCTCCTCTTGCCGGACAGCGCTTCGCCCTCCGCCGCCATACGCTTCAGCATCTTCGAATTTTGCCATAAGATAGGATCGGAGGTCAGCACCGTCACGCCGGTGGCCAAGTCGCACATGATTTCGACCTCACCGGTCGATGCGCCCGATTTTCGGTACAGCCGCACGAAGCAGACTTGCAGGAACCACAAGGCGATCAGCAACATCCGCCGCGGTTTCGATGGGTTGATCCAGCGTGCTGCCGTTATGTCAACCGGCTGAGCGAGACGACGAAATAGAACCTCGTCCTGATATCTGTCGAGCCAAAGGCGCGGGGTGAAGCGGCCAGCGGAACCCTGCCGTCCCTCTCGCGGCAGATATCCTGCACGCCGTCGCCGCGCCAGCTTCAAGCCGTAGGAGCCGCTATCCGTCGGTGAGCCGGCCACCTGGCTAGTCATCGCGGCGGACAGATACTCCGTCTCACGGGGGGACTGCTTGCCCGTCAATTCCTCGCCGATCGATGATATCGCGAGTGCCGGGATCATCGCCGGGGTAATCCCGCAAAACAGGTCGAGCGGCTCGTCGAAGGCCTTTTCCCCGCGTCCGCCGCTGCGGTGGCGATGGATGTTTGCTTCGACTTGCGAACGGACATGATGGCGCCAACCACCCTGCGTTTCGACGGAAGCGGCGGAGTTCCAGTCGAGGCGACCATCCAGCAGGGAGGCGATGACATTGTTCACGTCGATCGCCAATCGGTCCTGCTTTCTCATCCGAAACAGCCTACGGACGCCAGCGGCATGCAGTGGTGCTTCATCGAGAACGCGCCCCGCACCAGTGCCGATCATGATCGCCGCGCTCGCCTCCATGCGAACTTTGTCGTCGACTTCCTCCGGATCATGATCAGTATCGCCGTCGGGCATCATGCGACGGATGACCCCCGTGCCCGTCCTGCCACCCATGCGGTATAACGCCCGAGTTATAGCGGCGGCGCGCTGCATCTCGGCTAACGCCATCGCCACCGCGAGGGGCGAGCGACCGAAGCGCGGGACATACAGAGGGTGTCCCATGCCGGCCTTGTAAGCAAGCTCAGGGCATCGCTGTCGCGCTAGGCCGAATTCGCGGGACAGGATGAGGACATACGCCACCGGATCTCGCTGCCGCAGGGCGAGCAGGAAGTCGGCGTAAGCCGAAAGTGTGAAGCCGAACCTTTTGGCAAATGCTGCTCGCTGCTCTATTGCCATCGAGATCGCCACAGCTTCCTGTTCTTGTTTCTCGGCAATTTGGCCGAGCATCTTCTCGTCGACCCGGTCTGCTAAAGCGACGCCCGCTGGCATGCCGATTGTTTTTGTCAACCAGGCAAGCAACGTTGGTTTGCTGGAGGGCAGTTCCCGAATGACCGCCCCACCCACCCGTCGATCCGGAGAGGCCAGTGCCGCTAATTGCAGGATCGGCGAGAAATTCAGCAGCGCATGCCGCACACCCGCAGGCACCGCCAAGCCGATTCCACCGATGCTCGGGTCGAATTCCGTTCCTCGAATAAGACCGCCCGCTAATTCGTCGGCGGACGGCATAGATCCTTGTGAACTCGCAAGTGCCGCACCGTTATCGGTGACGTACCCGTCCTGCAGAGCCATCAATGGCTCGGTAAGCTGGAAGATGTCGGGCCGGCCTGCCAACTGCACGCTGATTTCACGACGGGCCAACAGGGCGCGGATATGGGTTCGGATGTCGTCCATAAGGGCCAGATCATGATGAACGATCGCTAAGGATCAATTAGCGCGGTGGAAGCGTCATTAGAGCGCGGCGCCTATTGCATGTCCCAAGAGCAGATAAGCTAAAGCGGTGAAGATGGGGGCTGTAGTCGAAAGAAATGTTTGAGCGATGCCCCAACCCAAGAACAGCCCCCGTCTCACCGATCTGCCGACCGTTGTCAGTTCACAAGACGACCGCGCGGCGCGCGCAAAGCTCGCCGAGGGCTTGTCGTTTCTAACCGACAAGGGGCTGAAGTCGAGTCTCAGTGTCGAGCGAGCGGAAGCCTTGGCGATGAAGCGGGCCGACGGGCTGGCCAACCTGACCAACAAGCGTCGTGAAATCCGCGCTCGTGCCGCGGACGCGATGCGCGATGTAGGTACCCGATTGCGCTATCTGCGCGAGCAACGCGCGGTAGATCGCGCGATCGAACGGTTCTGGCGGCGCTTCTTCGCCAAGCCGCGGGACCTTGTAAGAGGGCCGACGCCGGCTCCGCGCAGGCGGAAGAGCGTTACGATATCAGCAGCAGGTTCCACCAAGCTGCCGTCCTATCAGGGCCCGGTCATCGACCGATTGGGACGGCAGGGCGTTTATTTGGCAGTTCCCTATTATGGCGCCAAGCGGGCCAAGATAGGCGTCGCGCGCCGCCTCGTGATTTACATCACTCGACCAGACGCGCTCGAATGTGACGGCGACGGCAATCCCATAATCCTGGCGAATGTTGGCGAGGATGTCACTGAGCAAGCGGCCGCGTTCGACCTCATCGAGACGCTGGCGCGGTCCAGCCGGGGCAATGCGAAGGTGGTCTTTTCGATGATCGTCAATTTGCCGCATGATGTCAGTCCGCAAGCCCGCTGCGAAATTCTGAGGCGCTTCTGCACAGAGGCGTTCGACCTCCACGACCTGCCCTATGTCGCCACGATCCACACGCCGCCGCCGAGTGGCGACGAGCGGAATTTTCATGCGCATATCGCCTTCGGCCTGCGTCCGATGCACCGCGTTGGCGACCATGAATGGAATGTCGCGCCTCGGTTGGCGACCGAGTTCGATGGGGAGGCACGCTTCACCTACCTGCGCGCGCTCTTTGCCCAGACGATGATTGAGGTGACGCAGGCGCAGGGCAAGAAGCGAGTCTACACGCACTTGTCCAACGCGGCGCGGGGATTGACGGCCTTGCCGCTATCGCCGCTGGGGCCGGCGCTGACGCAGGCGGTGCGCGATGGCGACATAGTCGGCGTCAATGAACAGAACCGACAGCGGATCGCCGCCAACGAAACGCTGCTGGCCAAAGATCGGGAGCGTTGGCGTGCCGAACGCAAGGCCGAGCGCGATTTGATCGACGAGCGGTATCGGCAGGTCTTGGTAACCACCAAGCGTGGCCATCTGCCGATGGTATCGGGGCGGGCGACCGCGCCGAGGCCCGTACGACCGTTGACCCCAAGCCGCTTGCCACTGTCCTCGCCGGCGGTCAAATTCATCACCCAGGAATCGTCGGCGTTGCCACCAGCGCCCAGTGTGCGTTCGGCTGCGCTCGTTGCAACCGGCGCCCCGCTGCCGATCGTGGGGTACCAAGAACGCGCCGCGATCCAGTGCATCCCATTGCCAAACCTAGCGACTATGCCATCTCCGCTGCAACAGCCGAAGCGACCGCTACCCGTCCTCGCTGTTGACGCCTCGATCCGCAGCGACATGACCCGTAGGATGGCAGTGGTACTACGCCTGCTTGGGGAGGCAGTGGCTCGCGGTGCCGAACGTGCGGCTCGCAAGCGCCGCGAGGCGGCGAAACGTCAGCGTTCCGCCGCCCCGGACATCACCGATAGGTGACGATGCATGCCGCGATGTGCCGACCGAACTTCACGGTTCATGGCGCATCGCGGCCGCGAGCGCCTCGGTGACCACCTTGACGATGCCTGCCGGATCGCCGCCGACCTTCTGCCATTTCGGCGACAGACGGAGCGAGAGGCCGCCGCGCGGGTCTCGGTTGATGCTGCCGATGGTGGTGCCATCAGCGCCGCGGATTTCGCTCGCTGCCACGCTCCGCTCGCCAGTGCGAAGATAACGCGCGGCAGCGGGTCCGGCGAGCGTGACATTGGCCGCAGCCAGCTGTTGGGCCCGCTCTTTCATGACCTGCCGCTGTCCCGCATCTGCCAGCCCGGGCCCGATCATCGCCGCGAAGTTTTCGGATAGGGCTTCCGGATCGGTGACAATGTCGGTCACCCAATCGGGCAGCGAGGCCAAGACACAAAGGTGCGAAATCTTGGCTTGGTCCATACCGAGTGCGCGCGCCACCGCCGCCTGACTGGTTTCGACATGATCAAGCGTCCATCGTACCGATCGCCCCAATTCCATCGGGGTCGGTGCCGATCGTCCGACGTTACACGCCGTCGCGAAGGCGACCGCCTTCAGCCTGTTGAACACCGCGACGCGCACCGGCAGGCGGATTTCGATGCCTTGCGCACGGAGATGCATGACCACGGCATGGCGGCGATTCCCGGACAGGATGACACATCTCCCGCTTACCTTCGTGAGGATTAAAGGCTCGATGATCCCGTGAGCCGTGATATCGGCCGTCAGATCTGCGTCGCGCTGATCATTGTACCGATATCCTGCGCGTGGCGCTCCATCGAAAGGATGGCAGATTGCCGGGTCGCAGTATGTGACCGATCCGAGCACGCTTGTGTCTTCGGGGCCCTCGAAGTCGACGAGCGGGGTCGCCGCTCCTGCCGGCAGGGTATGGGACGCCGTCTGTACGGAAGTGATATCCGGTTCATCACTAACCGTTTGATTGAACGCCAAGTCGATCTGATTGTCCATTTCATGTCTCCGTGCCGCGACATGCGGCACGGAGAGCGATCGACCGGATTCGATTGCTGGTCTTGGGACAGCCAAACTCGCGGACGCGTTATCGATGGAGCAGGCGTTGCGAACTCACATGGTGATGTACCACTTGCCATCGACTTTTCGGACCTTGTCGGTGTCGGTCTGTGTCGATCCGTCGCCGAAGCGGGTGACGGTGGTCACCACCGCGTGATCCGCATCGGTCTGGTCGACCTTCTCGACCGTGACCGACTTGACCCCACCCTTCGCCTTGGCCTTCCTGGCCTTGTCCTGGAGCATGGGCGTGATGAAAATCCCGGCGGTCGCCTTGATCTCCGGGTCGATCCGCTCGAGTGCCTCGGCGGCCTGACCGCGACCGGCCGCCTCCGTCGCCGCACGGACGGTGTCCCCCGGGCCCTGGCCGCAGGCGGTCAGCGCCAGAAGGGCGGCGGCGACTAGCGGACGGATGTCCTTCGTCCGCGTTCTCTTCGTGACCGCACCCATCACAGCGTCGGCTTCTTCGCACGAGCGGCGATGAAGGCATCGGCGGCCTGCTCGACCAGCTTGCCCGGCTGCTGCCGCGTTCCGTCCGGCTGCGCGATCTCGACGGTCCCGCCACGTGGGCCGATATTCGCAGCGGCCCGGAAGCCACTTCCGGTGGTGCCCCAACGCGCCGTGAATGTGTCACCCGTCTGCTCCTCGCGCGGGCGGCCCCACTTCTCGACCAGCATCCGGCGCCAGTCCGCTACGGTCGTACCCTGCGGCGCGAGGTACACGATCGACGACAGGTGCGCCCCATCCGGCCAGACCAGCGTTTTCAGCATGTAGCGCCCGCCGGCATCGTCCACGAGCGTCGCTTCGCCCAGGACACCCCGCTTGGTCGGCACGCCGGCGGCACCACCGCGCACGTTGATCGCGCTGCGCACCTGCGTTTCGAAATCGACATAGCGCGTCACGGTCCTGGTGGTGAGGCCACGCCCCTTGGCGACCGCCTCGGCTTCCGCCTCGTTCATGCCGAGGCGGAAGCCGCCCAGGTCATAGGTTGCGGCGTCATTCGCGACGGTGCGGTCCGCCGCCTTGGTCAACCCGACAATCACCGGCGTTGCGGGCATGGTGATCGATGGCTGCTTCGGCCCGCTGCCAAGCAGACTGGGCACCTTGTCGAGCAGCTTGGTGATCGGTGCCCGCTGGGCAGCGGCGGGCACGGCGGCCAGCCCGATGACGAGCGCGATGGTCGAACGCATATGTGTCTCTCCCTGAGTATCGGTTGGATCAAAAGCCGGTGTGCTAGCCGACGAGCGCGGCGACGGAGCCGTCGGTGACGTCGTGCATGACGCCGAGGCGGAGCGGCATCGCGGTGCGGGTGACATACCCGGCGGTGAGCTGGACGCGGCGGGATCCGGCAAGGCTCGCGCGGGTGACGCCGTACAGGACCGAGCGGCTGGCAAGGTCGTAGCCGGTCCCGAGCGTCAGCTCCGCCACGCCCGCCTCGATGGCGAGCGGCTGCGCGATCCCCAGCGTCAACAGACCGCCCGGCACCACGCCGGTTGCCTGCACGCCGATCCGGCTGCCGATGATCGGGGTCGCGCCGGTGACGAGCGAGGCGGCGTCGATCTTCAGCCGGGTGACGCCCAGCGAGCCATAGCCCTCCAGCGACCAGCCCTCGGTCACGCCGACGCGGCGGTGTACCTCGACCATCACCGTGCGGGCACCGCGTCCCAGCCGCAGTGCGCCGCTGCCGGTCGGCATGCCCATCAGCGTGCCGTCCTCGTCGATGAACGACGCGCGCAGATCGAGGTCGCCGCGGCTCCAGCCGAGCGTCATCGCCTGCGCGGCGCTGCCGGTGGTTCGCCCCGCCGCCATGGTCAGCCCAAGCCGCCCGCCACCGACCGCCCGGTCGACGCCCAGGCTGGTCGCGGCCTGGGGCACATAGGCGAGCACACCATCAGCGAAGGGGGCCAGCCGCATGACATCGGCCTGGAGCATGTCGGCGGCATTCCACGCCGCATGCACCCCGGTCGTGCCGTCGGTATAGCCGAAGGCCCCCGCCGTCGCCGTTGCACGGACCTGATCCTGCCCGGGGCCGAAGCGGGTGCTGGTGTAACCCATCGTCCCGCTGAAGCCGCCGAACGAGAGGCTGGCCTGCCGCCCCATCTGCTGGACCCGCCGCTCGATCCGGCGGTCAGCCGTGACCTGAGGCTGGACGACCAGCGCCGCGACCGAGCCCGCGAAGTCGCGGCCAAAGGCGTCGAGCACCGTCACTTGCGACAGCGCGGTCTGGATCGCAGCAGTGCCGACTGCAGTCGGCACCACCATCACCGATGTGGCGAGGCTGGTCTGCGTCGAGCCGTTCGACAGCGTGGGATTAACCGGCGACAGCGCCGCCTGGAAGTCGACCAGCCCCATGCCGAACACCTCGTCCGGTCCGGCCTCGCCGATGTCCTTCGCCGTCTGGAGGATCACGTCACCGGCTTGCTGGCCGCTCAGCTGCGGCCATTTCGACAGGATGTCGGCGGCGAGCGCCGCCACCACCGGCGCTGCCGAGCTGGTGCCGGAGAAGACACCGACTGTCCCGTCGACCAGCGTCGTGACATTGGAGCCGACCGCGACGACAGTGCGGTCCTTCATCGTCCCGGCCTTGTTGGAATAGGCCTCGATGGCGTAGCCGTTCAGCGCCGGGCTGAGCGCGCCGACGAACAGCACCGCCTTGCGATTGTCGGCGGTTATCCACTGCGCATTGTAAGGGTCAGCGCCACCGAAATTGCCGGTCGAGTTGACGAGCAGGCCACCCGTCGCGGCAAGCCGCACGGTCGCCGAGGTCCAACCCGCGCTACCGCCGACCAGCGATGAGCTGACGATCTTGACGCCCTTGTCCGCCGCATAGCGGATCGCCTCGTCGGTGTGCGACAGGATCTCGCCTTGCGTCTTCTCGTCCCAGTCGGCGACCCGCAGCGCGACGATCGTGGCGGACGGGGCATAGCCGACGGTCGCGTTGCCGTTGATGCGGGCGGCAATGATGTTGGCGACCGCCGTGCCGTGATCCGACGCGCTGCTGCCTAGCTCATTCCGCTTCATTCGCGTGCCGTCGGCGGCCACGACATAGCCGAAGTCCTTGGACAGCGTCTGGTCGATGCGGCCGTCGAGCTCACCGTTCACGTTCATCACGCCGTCGTCGACCACGGCGACGGTGACGCCCTGACCGGTGTGCCCGCTGTCGAGCGCGTAGAGCGCGTTCATGAACTCGTTGGCGCCGTAGTTGCGGCGGAACTCCGGCGTGTCGTTGACCGAGCGGATCGGCTGCTTGTCCGACGGGGTAATCACGTATCCTGTCGGCGGCGGCACCGGCGCCGAATAGACGGGCGGCGTCGGGGTTGGTGTCGGTGTTGGCGTGGGAGCCGGTGTCGGCGTCGGCGTAGGTGACGGCGTCGGAGACGGTGTGGGTGTTGGACTCGGCGTCGGCGTCGGCGTCGGCGTTGGCGACGGTGTCGGACTTGCCGTCGGCGACGGTGTGGGCGCGGGTGTCGGTGATGGGCTGGGCGTCGGTGTCGAACCGCTGGCTGGTGGTGGCGTCGCCACGCTCCCCGCACTGCTGATCCCGCCGCCGCCGCCGCAGGCGGCAATCGTCAACGCCAGCATGCTCACTGACGCTGCTCTCATCCCCCGTATTCCAACCATCATCATCCCCCGATGGGGATGCACGCCGGCCAGCCGGCGGCACCCCGTGAAATGACGGGGTGCCGGCCCTCTGGAGACCGGATGTTCGAAACCTGCAGTAAAACAGGCGCGGGCGCTTGTGGGTTAGCTGCTGCTCAGGCGACGGTGAGAGGCGTATCCTTTTTCGGTCAACGGTGACGGGAAAGGAGCAGGTCATGTCGAAGAAGATCGTGGCGCCGGCCTATGTCGCGGCGATGGAGCGG
>NZ_QQWV01000075.1:0-7187 GCF_003951715.1 Sphingomonas sp. ABOLH
TGCGTTCGCTGCCGGGCTCGAACAGCAACGAGCGGGGTTAACCCCGCCCGTTGCTTCACCTGCGCTCATGCGCGAAAACCACGGTCGGCCTCTGGTTGCCGCTGGATGAAAGACCGGGGTCACGTCATCACTCATTCAGGACCGGGGCCTTGAGCAGCAGGAATGGCTACGTCGAGATCAGCTGGAGCGCCAACGATGTCGAGGCGTCTTACTTATGGCTGCAATGGGCCGATCGCGACGGACCGCAGATGAGGGCACCACTTTCAGCTTGGAGCGACCGATTGCTAAGCGTGGCAACGCCGCGTCGTCTCGGTGGGCAATGCGGGATACAGGAGCTACCGTCCGGCCTCGTCTGGTCCCTCCATGCGCCACTAGAGCGCCTCGCCACCTGAAAGTCTGATTTGTTAGTGGCGTTCCTTCGATGCCTGGCTCGTCTGCTCCAGGAGCGCCTCAACTGCCGCGCTGCTGATCCGCTCCGCTGTCTTGAGCGCTGCGGCAGGCTTGAGGCTCACATTGACTGCGTCCGGACCGCTCACGTCGACGACGCCGTTGTTCGCGGTTGCTGCCGAGGCCTCATCATGGACCTCTTTCATCTCAATTCTCCTTTCCGCAACGATCAACGCTGGCAGGAGCACTCAGGTCCAAGAGCGGCCACGATCGGTCACGTTTGCCTGATTGCGGGGTCTACTCGTTCCCCGTCATCAAGGTTGACGTAAGGGATAGCTCTGGCCGAAGGCGATCTGGAGTAACCACCACAGTGGTCCCCGGACCCGCTGCATCCAGCACGCGGGCGCTAAAGTCGGGATCGACCCCGATCACGTCCGGCCCGAGATCGGGTACGACGGCCCTCCCCGAGCCTGGCAGGTCGAGGCGCAGCCAACGGCCGTCGACCTGCCGCTGGTAAGCGACCGGGCCCGTGACGTTGCCCGTCAACGTCACGGGCGCCGCCCCAATCTCCTTTCCGTCGCGAATGACCCGCACCTCACGATCAGTCGTGCTCACTACGACCGAAAGGGCAGCGGCACCTCTCTTCTCCGCCTTCCAGAGGGTAGGCTCGATCCGATCAGGCAGGAGCGGCGCCGCTTCCGTAGCCGCCATCACCGGCATCGTATCAAGCCGCGTGACGACCACCATCATGCCCAGTCGGCTTTCGGCGAAGAGCAAGCGCGCGAACGCCTCCGGCAGGCGGATGCAGCCGTGGGAGGCCGGATAGCCAGGAAGAGCGCCGCCGTGCAGCGCGATGCCGTCCCAGGTCAGGCGTTGCATGAACGGCATGGGCGCGTTGTTGTACAAGTTGGAGCGGTGGTCCGCTTCCTTCTGCAGGATTGTATAGACGCCCGGCGGTGTCTCGTGCCCGGGCCGACCGGACGACACCGTGGTGATGCCGATCGGTATGCCGTTGCGGTACACCGTCGCTCGCTGCGTCCTGAGGTTCACGACCATGATCATGGGACCGCTGGGTGCAACCTGCGGGGCCCAGAGATACTGGCCCGGTCGAAGCCGCGCCGCAGCTTGCGCCACGGTGCCGGCGGTCAGCGCAGGCGCTTCCGGCACGGACGCGAGCATAAGAAGGAAGGCAATAGACAACATGGAATGGACCATCGACCGAAGCCGGGTCGTGGCCTATCCGTATCTTCCCTCAGTCTACCGCGAAATCACCCCGTGCCGCGTGGGCGATCGCTCAGCGTGAGAGCGCGCCGAGCAGTTCGTGTCGGCGGAGCGGCTTTTCGAGAACAGCATTGAAACCGCTCGCGAGCGCCGCATCCTTCAGCCCGGCGCTGGGGTGTCCGGTGACCAGAACGGCTCGTCCGCACCAGCCACGTCGCTGCAGCGCCCGGAGAACGCCGATCCCATCCCCATCAGGCAGCTGGTAGTCCGCCACCAGCAGGCCTACGGAGGCGAGGTCGTCGCCCGCAACGCTCGCCTGCGCCGTGCCGTAGGCGCGCACGTCATACCCGCGCCAGTGCAGCAGCAGCTGTAACGATCGGCGGACGGCCTGGTCGTCCTCAACGATGACGGCGAGCGCTCGGGGGTTCTGTTCCATCGAGCCACCCTGCCCTCGTTATGGCGACAACGCTCTACGTAGATGTACGAGCTTCCCCTCCGAGGCCGGCCGCGAAGGCAAGCCGAAGCGCCTCGGACAAGCTGTGAACACCGAGCTTGGTCATGAGATTGGCCCGGTGCACCTCGACCGTCCTGGGCGAAATGCCGAGATCGAAGGCGATAGTTTTATTCGGCAGACCATCGGCAAGCCCGCGCAGAACGTCCTGCTCGCGGGGCGTCAGCGCGGCGATGCGCGTGGCAGCCTCCTGCGCCGAGGCAGCGGCCGCATCATGCCGGTCGAAGATCGCGAAACCGGCGGCGAGTGCGCGCAGCAGCGACGCCTTGTCGAACGGCTTTTCCAGAAAGTCGACAGCGCCCGCCTTCATCGCCTGAACGGCGATAGGCACGTCGCCATGTCCGGTCAGGATCACCACCGGCCAGCCGACGCCGCGCTGCGCCATCTGCTGCTGGACCTCAAGCCCGTCGATCTCGGGCATGCGGACGTCGAGCAGCACGCACCCAGGCTCCGCCGCTTTGACCTCCTTGAGGAAGGCTACGCCCGAGGCATGGCTCTGCACGTCGAAGCCCGAGGTGCGGAGCAGAAAGCCGACCGAGCGGCGGACGGCATCCTCATCATCGACAACATGGACGAGCCGGCGCTCGCTCATACCTCGTCCCCTTCCGACGCAGCCGGTAGCGTAAAGTAGAAGGCCGCGCCCTTGTCCGTGCCGGGCTCCGCCCAGATGCGTCCGCCATGCGCCTCCACGATGGTCCGGCAGATGGACAGGCCCAGGCCCATGCCGTCCTGCTTGCTCGACGTGAAGGCCTGAAAGAGCCGTGGTGCGATTGCTGGATCCAACCCCGGGCCTGTGTCCGTGATCCCGATACGCACATGAGCGCCGTCGCGGATCGTGGACGTCGTGATGTCGCTGACCTCGCCGTTGCCCAGCGCCTCCACCGCATTGCGGAGCAGATTGACGAGCACCTGCTGGATCTGGACGCGGTCTGCGAGCACATGACTGGCCGCCGGGTCGAGCGACACGAAACTGCGCACGCCGCGCTCGCGCGCGCCGGTAAGCCCGAGCCGGATCGCATCCTCAATGAGGGACGGTACAGGCTCGATGCGACGCTCGGTCTCGCCGCGGGCTACGAACTCGCGCAGCCGCCGCACGATGCGGCCGGCGCGGAGCGCCTCGTTGGCGGACTCGCCGACCGCCTCGGCCAGAAGCTCTTTGGGCGCATCCTCCGCGTCCAGCAGGTCACGCGCCGCCTCCAGGTAATTGGCGATCGCGGTCAGCGGCTGGTTCAGCTCGTGCGCGAGTGTCGAGGCCATGGTCCCCATCGCGCTCAACCGTGAAACATGGATCAGCTCGCCCTGCAACTCCTTCAACCGCAACTCGGCGCGTTGCTGGTCCGACAGGTCGCGGATGAAGCCGGTGAAGATCCTGCCGTTGGCGCCGTGAGCCTCCCCGACCGACAGCTCCATCGGGAACTCGGTGCCGTCCTTGCGCTGCCCGACGACGATGCGGCCGATGCCGATGATCCGTCGCTCGCCGGTCTCGAGATAATGACCGATGTAGCGATCGTGCCGCGCCCGGTGGTCGCCGGGCATCAGCAGGCTGACGTTGCGGCCGAGGACCTCTGTTTCCCCGTAGCCGAACAGGCGCTCGGCCGCGGCGCTGAACGACTGGATCAGCCCCCGCTCGTCGATCACGACCATGGCGTCCGGCACAGTCGCGAGCACCGAGCGCATATGCGCCTCGCTCTCGGCCAGCATGTGCTCGGCCGCGCGCCGCCCCGTGACGTCGGCGATCATCAGTCCGTAGCCGCGGAGCTTCTGGCCGTCGAACACGGGCGCGACCGTGATATCGGCGAGGAACTCCGAACCGTCCGCACGCTTGCACCAGTCTTCCAGCCGAACAGTGATGCTTGCGCCGGCTTGTGGCCATCGACCGCTCGCCGCTGGCCAGAAGGCGTCGATACTGCGCCCGACCGCTTCGCTCCTCGGCGTGCCGAGCAGCCGCTCCGCTCCCTCGCCCCAATAGGTCAGCGTTCCGTCGGGCGCCGCCAGCAACAGGGCGCGGTCGGTCACGCTCGCAACGAACAGCGCCAGGTCCTCCGCGGTCGCGGCGGGGGTGGTCTCGGCGTTGATCACTGCGTGTTCTCGATCTCGGATTCCAGCCAGCGGATGCGGCCCACGATGGCGACGAAGAAGGCGGTTGACCAGCCCAGCAGGATGATGCCGTTCGCACTTTCGATGGCGCCGAGCACCCGCCATCCCGGCGCAAGGACCACATCGCCATAGCCGACCGTCGTGTAGGACGCGGTCGAGAAGTAGAGGGCCGCTTCAAGAGAGGGCAACGCTCCGACGAACAGATAGAAGCCGGCATAGAGCCAAATCTCTATGCCATGCAGGACAAAGAGGCCGGTCGCCGCGCCCACGATAGCCAGGCCTTCCCATATCAGCCTCGCATCGGCCGGCCGCCGGCGCCGATGCAGGCGCAGCAGCAGCATCAGCGCGGCGATACCCATCAGGTGAACCGCGCACGTGATGGCGACCAGCATGGTGGCCGCGGCAAGTTCAACGAGGAGCTGCATCGGTGACGGTTGTCACGGGCGACAGCGAGATACTGCCGCCCGCGACGTTCTCGTCCTTCCCTGATCCTTTAGCGGTGGTGGACGAGCAGCAGGGGTACCCGGCACCGCTTCAGCATGCCCTGCGTCGCGCCACCGAAGATCGTCTCCATCGTGCGAGCGTGGCCATAAGCGCCCATGACGACCAGGTCATAGTGACCCATTTCGGCTTCGCACCGGAGCGCGACGTCCACCCGGTCGATGCCGATCGGCTCCCTCTTGATCACGGGTTCGATCCCATGCCGCGAGAGGTAGCGGGCCGCATCCTCGATCGGCGTGTCCATCGACTTGTCGTCGGCATAGTAGAGCGTGACGCAGCGGGCGAGCGACAGGAGCGGCATGGCCGCAGTCAGCGCCGCCTCCGCGTCCGGCGAGCCGTCCCAAGCGACGATCGCGCGACCCCGCACATCGAGCTTGCGAGAAGCCGGAGGTACGGCGAGCACGGGTTTGCCGGTGTGCACCAGCAGATCGCCGATCACGTCCCGCATGCGCGGGAGAAGCTTGCCGTCCTCGTCCGTGCTGAGCACGATCAGGTCCGTCATTCGCGCCCGAGCTTCGATCGTCTGCGACAGAAAGCCGGTCGTCTCTGTCCAGTCGAACGGGACGTCCTCGCGCTCGAGCCGCGCCCGCATCCGGACACCGTGAAGGGTCTCGCTCTCCTGCTCCTCGGCGAGCAGAAGGCCGCCGACGCCCATCGCCACATAGTCGCCCATCACCTCGGGGATGATCGTCAGGTCGAGACAGGTGAGATGCCCGCCCACCGCGCGCGCAACGTCGAGAGCCGACTGGTACCGGGCCTCCTGTCCTTCATCGCCGTGGATCAGCAGCAGGATGTTCTTCATGGGTTCCCTCCTCTAGCCTGGATCGATGCTAGGAGGGCGACCGCGGCGCCAATATCCGCAATGTTCCGGATGTCAGGCCGCGCGCTGGCGAAGGCACGCCTCGTCCTCGACGCGGAAATGCTTCACCGACAAGGTGATCAGGCCTCTGGCCTTGAGCTTGCTCAGCTCGCGGCTGACTGTCTCGAGCGAGAGCCCCAGAAGGTCGCCCATCTGCTGTCGGGTGAGGGGAAACGCGACGTTGTCCTCTGGCGATCGTTCCGCAAACTCGACTAGCAGGCTGGCAACCCGCTCACCGGCCGACTTGCGGCCGAGCAACAGCATCCATCGACGCGCCCTGTCGAGCTCGTCCAGGGCGCGCAGCAGCAGTGCATGCTCGACCTCCGGGTGGGTTGCGGCGAACTGCTCGAAGGCCGGTCGCCCCAAAACGCAAAGCCGGGTCTGTCCGAGCGCTGTGACGGAATAGCTGCTCCGTGTACCGAACGGCCTGCCGACCACGTCCCCCATGCCGGCAAGTCCCAGAATCTGCTCGCGTCCATCGGCGAGCGACGCGGTCAGCTTAA
Source organism: Sphingomonas sp. ABOLH (assembly GCF_003951715.1). Taxonomy (NCBI): domain Bacteria; kingdom Pseudomonadati; phylum Pseudomonadota; class Alphaproteobacteria; order Sphingomonadales; family Sphingomonadaceae; genus Sphingomonas; species Sphingomonas sp. ABOLH. Next base: position 6,080 of record NZ_QQWV01000075.1, read on the forward strand.
GGACTCCGGACACGACGAAGCCGACGAGCAGCGTGTCGTCATCCTCCCAGACCAGCGTCTCGCCGCGCGCGAGCGTGATCGGGCGGGCGAGCCGGTCGAACTCGCGTGCCGCCTCCGGCGAGAAGTTGCTGCAGAGCGAACGGCTGCGGGCAGCGCAGCCCATGCAACGCGATGAGAGTGTCGACTGAGCGGCGGCCAATTGCATCATACTTCCCTTCCCCACCGCCGATAAGGAGCTGCCGCGCCCTCGGGCATAAGGGATTGTACGAAGGTCCCGGGTTGTCGCAGGTCAAATCGAGACCGGGAGATCAGGGACTAGCCGCGGAGCTCACTTCGAGGAGTCTCCCATGCGCGCCTACCTGACCGCCGCCCTGTTCACCGCGGCATTGCTCACTCCCGGCATGGCCGCGGCGCAGACCGCCGCCGGCGACTGGCTGGTGCGCGTCCGCGGCATCGTGGTGTCGCCGACGGAGAGTTCCGGTGAGGTTTCCGGCCTTCCGGGCAGCCGGGTGGGCGTGACCGACAGCGTGATGCCCGAGGTTGATTTCACCTACATGGCGACCGACCACATCGGCGCGGAGCTGATCGTCGCCACGACGAAGCACAAGGCGACGGGGCGAGGCTCAATCGCCGCCATCGATACGGTTGCGAGTACGTGGGTGCTGCCGCCGACGCTGACCCTGCAATACCATCTCGCGCCCACCGGCAAGATCCGGCCCTATGTGGGCGCCGGCGTCAATTACACGGTCTTCTATGCCGAGAATGCCAGCGACGCACTGGAAGGCGCGCTCGGGTCGACGAAGGTGCGCATGAGCGACAGCGCCGGTTACGCACTGCAGGCGGGCGTCGATGTCGACATCGGGCCTCGCACCTTCCTGAACGTCGACGTCAAGTACATCGACATTGACACCACGGCCCGGCTGACCACCGCCGCGGGGACGAACCGTGTGCGTGTCAGCATCGATCCGCTGGTATGTGGATCGGCGTGGAAAAGGGACCCCGGTAGCGGGGTGATCGGCGTCGAAAAGGGACCCCTCATCCCGTTGGTCTAGGCTGTTCGCTTGGCGGTGTGTCAGGCGGCGAGATCGGGATGCTGGTATTGGGTATT
>NZ_QQWV01000076.1:0-7121 GCF_003951715.1 Sphingomonas sp. ABOLH
GTCGTACGAGCGCTCGTACGACCAGTCTCAGAACCGAAAACTTCCCGCACCGCCCGCGCCCTCGTCAAAGACGATAAGCATCCCGGCTACGGCCAAACGGGCAAGGCGGCCCTCAGGCCACGCTTACGATCAGGCTGCTCGACACCTCGCGACAGGCGATGACGTCGCAGACCCGAACCCCCGGCCGGAACGCTTCGGCCAGAATCTCCAGCTTCTCCGCATCCGACCATCGGCGCCGCCCTGACACCCGGCCAACCACCTCCATCCGACCAGCCATACGAGCACTCGTATGACCGGTCGTAGAACCAATAATCTCCCGCACCGCCCGCGCCCTCGTCAAAGGCGACAAGCATCCCCGCTACCGGCGCTACCGCAAGGCGGTCTGCCGACCACGCTTACACCTCTTCTGATCTTTTCTAGGTGAAACACACTGCACGTTGTTCCGAATTCCAAGGCTGTTCGAGTGTTGCCGGTCGCCAACACTTCGCTCGAGGGTTAGCTGGGGTAATTAGCCGCAACGTAACGTCGGACGCTAAGGCTACTAGTAACCAACGCCATGCCCGTCTCACTCAAGCCGCCAGCTATAACCAAGATCGCCCTTTTGAACTGGAGCGGAACCAGCCGCGCGGGCTGCCGCGCAATCCGGAAAGTTCGTGCTTTCAGATAATATAGGGCGGGTTTGCGCTGATGTCGCTCGGCGTACAGACCGATGACACTGGTAACCAGTGCCCCCCTTCCGGTCAGTGTGACAGCCGTCAGCATTTAACCTGCCTGGCATCGCCAAGAGGTTGAGGACGTAGATGGCCGATATGAGCGATAAAGAGTAATCGATCAGCTTCTCACCGTTCGAAACGAAACGGCTGACGCAGCGATACGTCAGCCGCTTCAGTTTACTTACTGGAAGTTTGAACCGTCGTCGGAGCCGAAGCCGCCGACCCGGTGAACGCTACGGGCACGTCTTCATCCAGATAGCCGGTCACGTTTGAACCGGCCGGAATGCGTGCGCTGGTGCCGGTCATAAAAAACCAGCTTTGTGGAGCAGAGGGGACCAACTGCCGCCTCCCCGATCTGGTAGATTGATGGTTCGATGGGCGCATGGAACGCCCCAACGCCGTAGCCGCCCTGAAGGACAAGCGCAGCGAGATCGCCGGCCGCGTCGATGCACTGCAGGACCAGCTTCGCCAGGCGCTGATAGACCTCGACCACGTCGACAGCACGATCCTCCTATTCGATCCCGACGCCGAGCTGGACGAGATCAAGGCCAAGCTGATGCCGCCGCGTCACCACGCCTTCAAGGGCCAGGTAACCCGGGCGATCCTTGACATGCTGAGGAGGTCGGAAGCGGCGTTGGACGGACTTTCGATCACCAGGCGCCTGATGGAGGAGCGCGAGCTCAACCTCACGGACAAGAAGCTGGTGAAGACCATTCAGAAGCGTGTCGGCGCGGCGTTGCGCAACATGCACGAGCGTGGACTGGTTGCGTCGGACGAACCCCGTAAAGGTGGACTGCTGACTTGGCGCCTGATCGGCCCCGCCTGACCGCACGCTTGAGAAGAGATACATTCGCGGATGGATCGTGGCACGGCTATCGATGCATTATGAAGCGGTGAACCATGCGATGACCACAGCCAGGGTGCCGGCGGCGCTGGCGGCGATGAGCAGACCGAGCACCCACGCCTCGACTTCCAGCCCGGACGGCCTTCGGAACCTCATCCGCCAAACCTTTACCGATCCGCTGTTGGCCGTCATGCCGCGGTGAGAAACGAGAACAGCTTCGGTTCGCGGGTGATCGCGATCTCGTCATCCCAGCCGAAAGTGTCAGCTCGCTCCCGTACCGTCTTGCCGACGACGTTGCCGGCCTTGTCGCGCTTCGGGCTGAAGACCACGATCTCGCGCGCGTTGCGAAGCTCCGCAAGTTGGCTGTCCACTAGCGCACCGACGACAGGGGTGTCGTTCGCCCGCGATGCGAACAGCGCGCGCTTGGTGACCGTCGTGCCCTTAATCCAGCCATCCCGTAACAAGGGTGGAATCTGCTCGAGCAGCAGCTTTTTCGATCTTGCCGCCGCGTCATCGTTGAAGGTGAAGTCCATCATTCCTTGGCGCACGTCGACATCGGGATCGAAGCCGAGGGCATCGAAACCGGCATCGCCGAAATGCTCCATGGTGTTGTTCATGCTCCAGAACACGTTGCCCATCTCCTCGCGCGCCTGATGGTGCTTGGAGAGATGGATCAGCCAGTAGTCGCGATGTGACTCCGGCGGATGCACGAAGAACGGGGTGTAGAACGACGCGCCGGTTTGGCCGAGGATGTGTCTGTAGACGGTGTTCTGGATCGCGCGCTTCCATCCCTTCGCGCCGTATTCGTCTTTGATGTCGAGCAGCGCCCGCACGTCCTCGCGCGTGTAATCGATCGCCGCGAGCGCGCTGAGACTCGAGCGCTTGTCGTTCAGAAGGTTAATGAGCGCGTCCACCATGAAGGTCATGATGACTTCGGGGTTGGCGAGCTGCGCCATGATCGTGCGGACTGTGGCGAGCTTCACGTCGCTCCAACCATATTGGTCGAGGAAGAAGAGAGAGTGATGCGCACGACCCTTGGCGCGGATGGCGGCTATGACGTCCGGGGCCGCCTCTTCGAAGGTCGAGCGGCGCAGGTGGATCTTCGTTCCGATCAGGTCGCCGTAGCCGCGATGCACGAGCTCGTCGCGCAAAAAGGCGATGTGATCCGCGCTCTCGTCGATGAATACGAAGTCGACGTCCAGGTCGAAGTCCGCCCGTCGTGATACCAGAGCGGCACGGGCGGCGTCGACCGCCGTCAGTAGGCGCAACGGCGAACCATCGACCACGCTGTCGCCGAGCGCGTATTTGCCTCCGCCACAGAAGCCGTCGACGATGGTCATCTTCAGCTTCGACTGGACGTGGCGCTTCGTCAGCGTCGCGATGCACCGATCGACATAGATGCCATAGATGTCGTGTTTGGCGACACTGTGCCGGCCGAGCGTCGGCAGCGTGCCGCCCGGACGCCAGTGATAGCCGAGCTTGTCGTCGTCCCCGACGATGCGCTTGGGCCGCGCAAGCTCGTACATGCCGGGGATGGCAAGGGCGGGCTGGTCGGGATCGAACTTCTTCGCCAACGATCGGGCCTACGACAGAACAAGGTGAGAACCGGCAGTTTGGACACGGCCCCGGCCTCTTGTCTAGCCCCTCTTAGGCTGACAATGTGCCAACTTACTCTAAGCAAGCCACGATCGTCTTGCGTCTTTACCGCCGACGTGCCACTGTTCCTTTTATGTTCCGGAGAGCTTAATGGCCGACGGTAGTGCCATCGAATGGACGGATGCCACGTGGAACCCGGTCACGGGATGCACGAAGATTACGGATGGCTGCGTCAATTGCTATGCGGCCCGTTTCGCCGAGCGCTTCCGCGGCGTTCCCGGCCATCCTTTCGAAACAGGTTTTGACATTACGCTTCGCCCCGAACGGCTTGATCAGCCTCTTCGATGGCGGCGGCCTCGGGCCATCTTCGTCAACTCGATGAGCGATCTTTTCCACAAGGAGGTCCCGCGTTCCTTCGTCGACAAGGTCTTCGAGACGATGGAGGCCGCGCACTGGCATCGCTTCCAGGTTCTGACGAAGCGCAGTTCGTTGATGGCACGCTATCTCCGGCAGCGATATGCCGGCATCGAGCCGCCCTCGCACCTTTGGTTCGGCGTATCCGTCGAGAACGCCGCAGCCCGATCGCGCATCGATCATATCAAGATGGCGCCGTCCGCCGTCCGCTTCCTGTCGATCGAACCGCTGATCGGCGCGGTCGGTGACATGAACCTGGAAGGCATCCACTGGGTGATCGTCGGTGGCGAGAGCGGTCCGAGAGCCCGACCCATGGAAGAAGCATGGGTGCGCGACATTCACCGGCAATGCATCGAGCAGGGCGTGGCGTTCTTCTTCAAGCAGTGGGGCGGCTACCGGCCGAAGTCGGGCGGACGGGTGCTCGATGGCAAGGAGTGGAACGAGATGCCGGTGGCTCGCGCCGCATGAGCGCGGGACACGACGGTGGCGTAGCAACGAGGTGAGACGTGCAGTCGGATCAGTATAAGCGGGACATAGCGAACCTGGACGATGCCGCTTCGAAGCTCAGGAACGAGATCGGCAAGCAGGAGAAAATCGCAGGCGACGCGCGCGCGGAAGCGAACGCGAAGCGGGCTGCGGCGGGCAAGACGAAATCTAAGTCCACGGCCGACATGCACCTGCGATCCGCAAAGACTCACGACGGAAAGGTGGCGGCGGCGGAGAAGAAGATCGGAGAGCTGCAGGCAAAGCTGTCTGCCAACGCTAAATCGCGCCTTTCCAAGGAGCAGAACCTCCGGTCGGCGCTGAAGCGGGAGCAGACGGCCGCCGACAGCGCCGCGAAGCAGCGGCTTTCGAAGGAGAAGTCCCAACAGGCCGCGCTTGATCGCGATTCTGCCAAGCGGCGCCGGGACGAGCTGAACCATGCTCGAGAGCTCGGCAGGCTGGGCAGTTCAACCGTGACGCATGTGATGATCCCCGCGCCCGAGCCTGAGAAGCTGCGGCTATTGTATCTGACCGCCAGCCCTCTGACCGATGGTGCCGCCCCGCTTCGCGTCGATGCCGAGGTGAACCTCGTCCTCAAGGTCATCCGCGGAGCGAAGTATCGCGATCAGATCGACATCGAGGTACGGCCCGCCGCAACGGTCGAGGATCTTCTCAACGGGCTCAACGATCACCGTCCGCACGTCGTCCATTTCTCCGGGCACGCAGGCGGAGGCCTGCTATTCGACAACGCCAGTGTCACCGACCCCGGAGAGCATCTGGTCGGCTACAAGGGGGTCGCCCGATTGCTGAAGGCGACGGATCACCCTCCGACGCTCGTCGTCCTGAACGCCTGCAGGACCTTGGAGGGCGTCGACGAGTTACTGAAGGCGGCATCTGTCGTCATCGCGATGTCCGACACCGTCGGCGACGCGAGCGCTGCGATTTTCGCCACTCATTTCTATGGCGGAATCGCCGCGGCGCAGTCGATTGGATTTGCGCTCGATCAGGCCGGTGCGATGGTGGCGATTGCGTTGCCCGACGAGCCCGAGCTTGCTGTTCTGCGCTCGGTGGATGGGATCGATCCCTATGCCATTCAGCTTATCGCGTTGCCTGACGTCTGACCGGCATTCGGTATCGGCGCGATCTTCGGATCCTCGAGGCCGTCAATCTGGTCCGTCCTGTCCGATTGCAGGTCCTCGGAAGCACAGAGGATTTGAGGGTCAATCATCGTTGAATGGCGAGATCCCCCGCCGTGAACGCGTCGGCGATGCATTCCTGGTAGAGCTCGTCGAGCGTCGCCCCCAGCGCCAGCAGCGCCGCGATCCGCTGAATCATCGACCGAAACCACCGGCGGTCGGCGTCGGTGAGTGGGCGATCGCCGATGCGGTTGGCCTGCCGATACCCCAGCCACTTCTTCAGGACCGGATACCCGCCAAGCTGGTAGCCCCATACGGCCTCCGGGACGTTGGCGAAGAACGCGTCGTCGTTGATGAACAGGTCGCCCGTCACGTCGCCCCAACTGGCGGCTATAGCGTCGGAAGGCGTCTCCGCGCTGGTTGGAGAGCGCGGCGTCCAGCGCCCCTTGCCGCCGCCCCAGTAGGTGACGGTGACCTTCAGGTCGGTCGGTCGGACCTGGTTGCCGTCCGCGCGCTTGAGCGGCCCTAGCGTCCGCGCCGTCTCGGCGCCGAGGATGTCATCGACGAGATCGGTGACGTCATCGCAGGTGTCGAGCAGCCGGGTGACCTTCGTTCCCGCCGCGACGATCCGCTCGAACAGACTCTTGTCACGCGGGATCGGCACGTGCGCCCAGTCGGACGAGAGCGCGCTCTTGTGCTCGGCTTGGTAGGCCGGCGCATAGAGCACGGCGAACACCACGCGGAACAGCTTGCCGACGAGATCGCGCGCGGCCTGATCCCGGCGGACGCCCGTCAGCCCGTAGGCGGCGGAAATTGCACGCCATGCCGATTCGGCCAGGTTCGCATCCCGGTCGGCAAGCAGATCGTCACCCTTGGTTTCGCGCGGAAAGACCACCGATCCACGTTCATGCACGTGGAGATTGGCAAGGATCGTCGAGAAAAGGGGGCGGGTTTCGGTTTCCTTGCGGGGCTCTGGAACGGTGAGCAGGAACTCGTTCGACGCGAGGTTCATTCCGAATTCCGGCCGTGGCCGGTTCAACAGCTTGGTGCCGGTTTCATAATAGATGCTTCGAGCATCCAACGGGAAGGCGAGAAAGGGTTTCACCTTGTCCTGTTGGTATCCCGATGCATGAAGATCATTCCAAACGGCTTCGGGATCGTAGCCCGAGATCGCGGACTTTCCTTCGATGTCGGCGGGAGCCAGCAAGGGATTGATCGTGGTAGCGTCGGCGAAGGTCGAAGCCTCGATGTATTCCTTCATCCGTGACCCGAGTGCGGCGGCGTTGCCGTCGATGACGGTGCCCTCAACGCCCCGGTTGTGATTCACCCCTTGAAACGACACCGGGAAGAGTTCGTCCAGCGCAGGCCAGGCCTCGAAGCCACCCTCGATGACCCGCGGCGCCAGCCGCCAGCGCGTATCTCGCGTGGGATGGACGGTTTCGTATGGGGGCGGGGTCGCGCTTGCGGCTCCGACATCGGAGAGCAGCTCGTCCCGTTTGCGCGCCGCCGGGCCCCAGAAGTCGCGATACTGAACGTCGGTGGTGCTGGTGCTCGTCCGGTGTCCCATCAGCTTGAGCCAAGTCGCGACGGCGGTGCCAGGCTGGATGCCGCGCGGGTCGGCGGCCGTGCTGAAGACGCTGTCGTCTCGCGTTCCGGCACCGGGGAGGCCGCTGGGGATGATCTTGCCCGTGCGATACTTGTCGCCGTTCAGGTTGTCGATCCACACGTGATCGAAGCTGCCGAGCATCGAGTGGCGCATGATCGGGTGGGAGCGGCCCGTGAGGAACGACGAATTCGAGATGAACGAGCCCACATTTCCCAAGTAAGGCGCTGATTTCGCTGTCCTGACCATTATATTTCCTATATAAAACATGGTGTTGAAGGCTGCGAGGGGCGCGTTTCATGGATCACCCAGAGGGTGCGGGCTTGCAACGG
>NZ_QQWV01000077.1:0-5926 GCF_003951715.1 Sphingomonas sp. ABOLH
CCCATCCCGCCCGAGGATCGACTTCGAAACGCTGGTCGGCAGCCGGTTGCCGGTGTGGATCGGCGGGCTGGCACTGGTCGTCGGCGGCATCTTCCTCGTCCGCCTGTCGATCGAGGCGGGGTGGCTGCCCCCGGCGATCCGCACCGTGCTCGCCGCGCTGTTCGCCTGCGTACTGCTGGCCGGCAGCGAGGGTGCGCGCCGCATTTCCGCCACCCGCGACGATCCCCGGATCGCGCAGGTGCTGGCCGGCGCCGGCATCGCCTCGGCCTATGCCACGCTCTATCTGGCCGCCGCGCTCTATCACCTGATCGGCCCGGCGACCGGCTTTGCGATCATGCTGGGCGTCACCGCGCTCGGCCTGTTCCTCGCGCTGCGCCACGGGCCGCCGACCGCCGTCATGGCGCTGGTCGGCGGGTTCGCCGCGCCGCTGGTCGCGGGCTATGACGCCGCCGGGATCGGCGCGCTGCTCGTCTATCTCGGCCTGTTCGTCGCCGCCCTGCTGGCGCTGGCGATCGTGCGCGGCTGGGCGTGGCTGGCGCTGTCGGCGCTGGTCGCGGCGTTCGGCTGGGTCGGCCTGCTGATCGCGCTGGTCCCCCCGGCCAGCCTCGGCGGCATCGGCGTGTTCCTGATCGCGCTGGCCATCGGCGGCAGCCTCGCCGCCCCGCGTGCCGCCATCGCCCGCCCGTGGTTGCGCGCCGCGCCGGTCATCGTCGCGCTGGTGCAGATGCTGGCGCTGGCCCCGATGCTCGACTTTTCCGCTCTGGCGTGGAGCTTCTACCTCACCCTCTCCGCCGCCGCGCTGTTCCTCGCATGGCGCGACACCACGCTGCTGCCCGCCGCGATCAGCGCAGCCCTCCTCGTCACCCTGCTCGTCGCGCTCGGGCTGGTGCAGGGCAGCAATGCGACGCCGCTGGCGCTGCCTGTCGCGCTGCTCTTGTTCGGCGCGGGCGGAGGCGCCGCCTCGCGCCGCGCGCCCGGCTGGGCCGTCGTCGCGCTGGCCGGCACCGCCGCGCCGTTGCTGGTGGCGCAGATCGTCGCGCCGTCGCTCCTGCCCCCCATCGGCTGGGCGCTCGCCGACCTAGCCCTAGCGCTCGCCGCAGCCTTCCCCGCCCACCGCCACCGCGACCGCGCCGGACGGGGGGATCTGGGGCTGGTCGGCGGCGTCGCCGTTGCCGCGCTTGGGCTGGGCCTCGCCGTCGCCGCGATCCTGCCGCCCGCCTTCGCCATGCTCGCCCCGCTGGCCGCGCTCGGCATCCTGCTCGCCGCCGCCCGGTTCGACCCTGCCATCCCGCAAAGCCTCGCCCTCTTCCTGGTGATCGTCCTGCTCGCCCTCGCCCTGCCGCCGCTGTCGGACGTCGCGCAGGCGCTGGCCGTCTCGATGATCTGGGAGGAACTGCCCTATCTCCACCTCCCCCCGGCCGGCGACGCGGCGCGCCTGCTGGTGATCCCGGCGCTCGCCCTGCTCGGCGCAGGTCGGTGGCAACGCGATCTTTTCGGCCCCGCCCGCCGCATCATCCTGCCGGCAACCGCTGCGATCGCCATCGCCGGCCTCTACGTCCTGCTCAAACAGCCGCTCGCCGTCGCCACCCCCGATGCATTCCGCAGCCGGGGCTTCATCGAACGCGCCGTCCTGACCGACCTGACACTGATCGCCGGCGGGTTGCTCTGGTTCCGCCACCGCCCGCTGGCCATGGCGCTGGTGGCGCTGGCCCTTGCGCGCATCCTGTGGTTCGACCTGCTCGGCCTCAACCCGGCATGGGTTCCGCAGGAAGTCGGCGCGCTCCCGATCCTCAACGCCGTCACGCTCCACCTCGCCCTCGCCTCCGCGATCGTCTGGCGCCTGACCGGCCTGCCGCGCCGCAGCCTGATCGCCGCGTTGCTCACCCTCGCCGCGACGCTGGCCACCATCCGGCAGATCGCGCAAGGAAGCCTCCTCACCGGCCCGGTCGGCCTGAGCGAGAATGGCGGCTATTCGGCGGCGATGCTGGTGCTGGCGATCCTGTGGCTGTGGCGCGGCATCGCGCGGCACAGCGCCGACCTGCGCCGCTTCGGCCTGACGCTGCTGACGCTCACCACGCTCAAAGTCTTCCTGATCGACGCCTCTGCGCTCGAAGGGGTGCTGCGCATCCTCTCGTTCATGGCACTGGGCGGCGCGCTGATCGGGATCGGCTGGGCGTACCGGCGGTTCGTGATAGTGACGGCACCGGCCCGCTCCCCCTCCCCGCCACCCACGCCAGTATCCTGAATGGGTGGCGGGGAGGGGGAGCGGGCCGGTGCCGGCTTCATACATTCAGCCGGTAATGCGCCGCCAGCCGATCGAGCGCCAGCGTAAGCACCAGCCGCCCGGCCCGCGCCGGCCATCCCAGCGCCTTCTCCGCCGCCGGCAGCCCTTCGTTCGCGCATACCGTCCGCCACAAGATGTCCGACAGCCCCGGCCCGACCGCCGCCACCGCCGCGTCGAACCGGGCCTTGGCCGCGACCTGTCCGCCCGACGGATCGCCCGGAACCCCCTTCGCCCCCCGCGGCGCACCGTCCCAGCGCATCGTCACCCGCGGCCCCAGCGCCGCGCGCTCATAATCGCCGCGCAGCCGCTCGCCCGCCTCATATTGCCGCGCATCGACCAGCGACCGCGACCGCAGCCAGTCGAGCGGCGATTCGCGCAGGTTCACCTGCACCCGCCGCCCGCCCGGCTCGTCGCGCACCCGTCCGTCCGCCAGCCGCCGCTCCACCAGTTCGCGCAAACCCGCCTCCACCTGCCAATTGAGTGACGGGGTTGCCATGGCGGCACCTTTGTAGGAAAGCGTTTGTACCAGATTGGTTTGCGGACAAAGGATACCGACATGATCACCGCCATCCGCGAAGTCCGCCGCGCACAGGGACTGACGCTGGAGGAGGTCGCGATCCGCTGCGTACCGCCCACGACGGCGCAGACCATCGGCCGCCTCGAAACCGGCACCCGCACCGTCTCGGTCGGCTGGCTCAACCGCATCGCGGCCGCGCTTGCGGTCGATGCCGCCGATCTCGTCCGCTTGCCCGAACGCCCCGACCTGCCCGTCGCCGCGATCCTCGACGGCGCCGGGGCCAGCGCTCCCCGCCGCGCGATGAGCGTCACCCCGCCGCGCAGCGAAGGCGACCTGATCGCGATCATCGTGCAGGCGACCACCGGCGACTATCGCGCGGGCGACATGATCTGGTGCCGCCGCCTCGCCCCCGCCGATTACATCGCCGCGCTCCACCGCGACGTGCTGGCCCCCGCGCCTGCCGGCCGCTTCGCCTTCGGCCGGCTGCTCGCGTTCGATGGCGACATGGTATCGATCCTCCCCGCGACGCTCGGCGCCAGCCCGGTGGCCCTGCGTTGCGCCTGGATCGCGGTGGCCGAACGGCTGGTGCGGAACCTCTAGGGCCGACCCTACCCAGCTCACACCGTACCCCCGCGCAGGCGGGGGTCCAGGGCCCAGCATAACAACGGCCGGCTATCGTGACCCTGGATCCCCGCCTGCGCGGGGATACGAATCCCTTCCCCCCAACCCCCAATTTCCCCAACGTCACCCTAAACCGTGATGACGCCCCGCCCTTCGCGTGTTAGCCCTCGTCCATGCCCGTCTCGGCCACCGCCTCCGCCCGCGAAATCCTGACGAACCTTCACGACGTGATGGCGTCGCGAAGTCCAGCGCAGGCGAAGCTCAACTCGGTCGTCCGCATCATCGCCGAGGCGCTGGATAGCGAGGTCTGCTCGATCTACCTGCTGCGCGAAGGGCTGCTCGAACTCTTCGCCACGGTCGGCCTGTCGCAGGAGGCGGTGCACGTCACCAAGCTGGCGCCCGGCGAAGGCCTCGTCGGCACCATCGTCGCCAATGTCGAAACGCTGAACCTGGCCGAGGCCGCGACCCATCCCGACTTCGCCTATCGGCCGGAGACGGGCGAGGAAATCTATCACAGCTTCGCCGGCGTGCCGATCATCCGCCGCGAGCGCGCGGTCGGGGTGCTGGCGGTGCAGCATGCCGATCCGCGCCGCTATGCCGATGTCGAGATCGAGGCGTTGCAGACCGTCGCGATGGTGCTGTCCGAACTGATCGCCAATGCCGACCTGATCGACGCGACCGGCGCGCCCTCCACCCGGCCGCAGGCGACCGGCGCGGTGCGCGTGCCCGGCTTCAAGCTGGTCGAGGGGATGGCGGCGGGCGTCGCGGTCTTCCACCAGCCGCGCATCGTCATCGAACATACCGTGGCCGAGGATGTCGAGGCGGAGCGCCACCGCGTCTATGCCGCGTTCGACAAGATGCGCGACCAGATCGAACGCATGTCGAACCAGGCCGAATTCGGCGTCGGCGGCGAACATGACGAGGTGCTCGCGACCTACAAGATGTTCGCCTATGACGAGGGTTGGGCGCGCCGGATCAACGAGGCGATCGACAGCGGCCTGACCGCCGAGGCGGCGATCGAGCGCGTGCAGCAGCGCACCCGGATGCGGATGCGCGAGATCAAGGATCCGTTGCTCGCCGACCGGATGCACGATCTGGAGGACCTGTCCAACCGCCTGCTGCGCATCGTGTCGGGCCAGCTCGGCACCGCCGCGCAAATGGGCCTGCGGCAGGACACGATCCTGATCGCCCGCAATCTCGGTCCTGCCGAACTGCTCGAATATGACCGCCGCCGTCTGAAAGGGGTCGTGCTGGAGGAAGGGTCGCTGACCGCGCATGTCGTCATCGTCGCCCGTGCGATGGGCGTGCCGGTCCTGGGCCGCGTCCGCGACATCCGCCGCCTGATCGCGGAGGGCGACCGGCTGCTGCTCAATTCGGTCGAGGACCTGCTGGTCATCCGTCCGACCCCGGCGATGGAGGAGGCGTTCGAGGCCAAGCTGGCGCTGACCCAGAAGCGCCGCGCCGCCTTCGCCGCGATGAAGGGCGAGCCGCCGGTCACGAAGGACGGCCACCGCGTCACGATGATGGTCAATGCGGGGCTGCGCGACGACGTCGCCGCGCTCGACCTGACCGGCGCCGACGGCATCGGCCTGTTCCGCACCGAATTCCAGTTCCTCGTGTCCGCCACCCTGCCCCAGCGCGAGCGCCAGCAGCGCCTGTACCGCGACGTGTTGGACGTCGCCGGCGACCGCCCGGTCGTGTTCCGGACGGTCGATATCGGCGGCGACAAGGCGCTGCCCTATCTCGACCATGCCGAGGGGCATGACGAGGAAAACCCGGCGATGGGCTGGCGCGCGCTGCGCCTCGCCCTCGGCCGCGAAGGGCTGATGAAGGCGCAGGCCCGCGCCCTGATCGAGGCGGCGTCGGGCCGCACCCTCAACGTCATGTTCCCGATGGTCAGCGAACCCTGGGAATTCGACGAAGCACGCGCCCTGTTCGAGGCGCAGCGCGAATGGCTGCGCGGGCGCGGCAAGCCGTTGCCGACCGACATCCGCTACGGTGCGATGCTCGAGGTGCCGGCCCTTGCCGACGTGCTCGATTTCCTGTGGCCCAGCCTCGATTTCCTGTCGATCGGCACCAACGACCTGACGCAGTTCCTCTTCGCCGCCGACCGCGCCGACCCGCGCCTCGCGCTGCGCTACGACTGGCTCAGCCCGGCGATCCTGCGCTTCCTGCGCCGGGTGACGAAGGCGGCGCAGGAAGCGGGCAAGCCCGTCGCCGTCTGCGGCGAGATGGGCGGGCGTCCCTTGGAGGCCATGGCGCTGATCGCACTCGGCATCGACCGCCTGTCGATCACCCCCGCCGCTGTCGGCCCGGTCAAGGCAATGCTCCGCTCGCTAGACCGCGGGGCAGCAATGGCCGAAATCGACCGTCTGCTGGCGACCCCCGCCAGAACCCTCCGCCCCGCCCTCGAAGACTGGGCAAAAACCAACGGCGTAGAACTGTCCTAAAAGCTCCTCCCCGCTCCGCGGGGAGGGGGACCGCCGGCGAAGCCGGTGGTGGAG
>NZ_QQWV01000078.1:0-5761 GCF_003951715.1 Sphingomonas sp. ABOLH
GCATGATCTCGACCTCACGCAGCTTCCCGATGATCTCCTCAGGCTTGTGCTTCTTGGCAGGCATGCGTCGTCCCTTCCTTGATCCAGACTGTCATAGTCGATGGACCACTCAGAAGGGGGCAGCTCAGTTCCATGACCGGGGCACCACGATCCCCAATGCCAGTGACGGGGTATCACCCACCTTCAACGCCTTCGCCGTGACCGGCCGCGGCCGCCATGTGACCGACAGCCGTCCGCTCGACGAGGCTCACAAGCCGTCCATCCTCGTGCTCCTCATGGACGAGGCCGGGGACGAATCGGCGCATCCCGCACCCTCGCAACGGCCCATGAACGATCGCGAGCTCTCAAGCCTGCTGCGGCGAGCCGCGACCGTGATCGCCGCCCCGGACAGCGAGGTCCGGTCGGGCCGCGAGAGCTTGATCGACATCCTCCAGGCCGAGGCCGCGAAGCGTGACCCACGGGGACAGGAGTCATGACCGGGTCGCGCAGCGACGGCATGCACGTCGCTCACACCGCCGCAGGCTGGATCGTCTTCGACAACAGCAGCACACGACACGGCCGCCTATCGGCACCATGTCCGACGCGGGCCGACGCCATCGCGCGCAAGAAAGCGCTTGCGCGCGCCTTGCGCCACCAACGACACGATGATTCCCGGGACGCCTGACCGAAGGGGAGGGGGATGACGGTGGCTGAACGCTGGCGGTGATCGAGCCGCCCGCAGCCGACGGGAGCCCAACATGCGCAGCATCCTCGCTTTCTACGAGATCGACCGAACCTATGGCGGCCCCGAAGAAGGTGGCTGGTGTGCGCCGTTGTGGCGCGAGAAAGGAGTGCGTCTGATGACGTGATGCTTGTTGGCAATGGCATCTGCCCACCGAGCTTACCGGTGCCCTCGGGCTGAAACTTCGAAAGGAGAACGGGACCATAGCATGCTCGGAAAAGGCCCAAAGTGAATAGTCGCATTGAAGCAACGGGTCAGGGCAAGACGGTTATGGTGAACGCTACACTGCGTGAAGCCCAATCTCTCGCGGCCTAAACCCTTGGCGGCGAGGAAAGCGACTGAAACCCCGCACCGACGCGTCGGGTCCACTCTACCAGCTCGGACCCGAGAAGCGGCCAAGTCCGTACCATCGACTTGACCGGCCAACCTTGTCGGCGTGACCTCCTTCGGAGGACTAGAGATGAAAAGGCCACCTAAGACCGTTAGCTTATCTCCTTTCACGCGTAACTACGGGACCGCCTGTAGCTGGTCGAGTTATCGACCTGTATGGCGGCGGAGCCGCAATATTACCCGAACACCCGGCGTAATTGCCGGGACAGCCCTTGCCTCGGTGAGGGACGGTCGGCCGTATAAGTTCGGGGTGACCCGAGCGAAAGCGCAACCGAGCGGGGGAAGTGCGGCAGCTTCGATCCAGCATCGAACCAGGGCGGAGGTCTGCTGATGCAACCCTGTGCCGCCTTGAAAAGGCTGGAATCACTTGGAACGATTGCCTTGACCGGCAAACGTGTGAACGGTGTGTTCCGACTGCTGCTATCCCGCTCCTTGTGGGTGGAAGCTTTGGGCCGCATCCAACAGAACCGTGGGGCAGAGACCCCCGGCATCGACCGTGAGGCCGTAACCGATCTCGACGAAAGCCGGATCGATGCGGTGATCGCGCAACTCTCGGCGGGCACGTATCGCCCGCAGCCGGTCAGGCGCGTCCACATCCCCAAGACCAACGGTAAAACAAGACCGCTCGGCATCCCGACTGCAACCGACCGACTGGTGCAGGAAGTGGTCAGGATGATCCTGAACGAAGTCTATGAACCGATCTTCTCTGATCGGTCACACGGCTTTCGACGGGGGCGGTCGTGTCACACGGCGCTCGACCATGTCCGCAAGACATGGAAGGGCGTGAAGTGGCTGATCGAAGTCGATGTCGAAGGATACTTCGACAACATCTCTCACGAGAAATTGTTGAGCCTGCTTGAACGTCGCATTGATGATAGGCGGTTTACCGCTCTCATCAGTGCGATGCTGAAGGCAGGGTATCTGGAGCAGCAGCGTTTCCACGAAACCTATAGTGGCACGCCGCAAGGAGGCATCGTCTCGCCTCTGCTCGCGAACGTCTACCTGCACGAGCTTGACCATTATGTGGAAGGGCTCGTCGCTGGCTTCGACAAGGGTGCCCAACGTCGCAAATCGGCGGAATACAGGCACCTTCAGCGCCGTTCCGAGTACGCCCGGAAGCGCGTGGCTGCGCTGCGTGACAAAGGGCAGGTTGATGAAATCCAACCATGGCTGGACCGAATAAAGGAGACGCTCGCGGCGATGCGCAAGCTACCCGCGACGGACCCGTTCGATCCAGACTTTCGACGCCTTCGCTACGTCCGGTACGCCGACGACTTCCTTCTGGGGGTTATCGGCAGCCGGGCCGAGGCCGAAGAGATCAAGGCCGCCATCGAGGGCTTCCTCGCGAGCGAGCTTGAGCTCCGAACGTCCCCGTTGAAAAGCGGGATCCGCGAGGCTCGGAAGGGAGCAAGGTTCCTTGGCTACGACGTGCGCACTCGCACGGCGTCCGACCGGCTCGTCAAACAACGGGCACGGACGGGCATCGTCGCAGTCAAGCGGACGGTGACGGATCAAATTCAGTTGCTGGTCCCGCGCGACAAGGTGCAATCGTTCAGCCAGAGGCACGGCTATGGTCAGTTCGACTTGGGACGGGCTGTGCACCGTCCGGGCCTGCTTCACATGGATGATGCGGAGATCGTCAAGGTCTACAACGCCGAACTTCGCGGCTTTGCAAATTACTATGCCTTGGCCGTGGATGTGAAAGGCGCACTCAACAAGCTCGAGTTTCTCTGGCGCGGTAGTCTGTTCAAGACGCTCGCGCACAAGCATCGGACAAGCCTAATGGCTTCGCTCCGGCGCCTCAGGGTTGGCCCGGGCAGGTACGTAGTGCGTATCGGCGTTGGGAGGGATGAGAGGAGGATCGCGGTTTGGCGACTGGCGGAACTCGATCGTAGGCCGGTGTTCTGGCCGTCGGTCGACAACACGCCTCGCACGGAAGCTCTTCGGTTAAGCAGGACCAACCTGACTGACCGAGTGCTCGCCCAAGCATGCTCCGCATGTGGCGGCACCGATGGACCGTTCCATCTTCACCACAGCAACCCCGTGCGTCGCATGAGGGATGGGCCGGTGTTCCGGAGGCTTCACGCCGAACGGGCCCGGAAGACGAGGCCGCTTTGCGCGCCCTGTCATCAACTCCTTCATGCAGGGAAGCTGCCGGACTTTCGTTCTACAGTGCCCGGAGCGGAGAGCCGGATGCAGTGAAAGTTGCACGTCCGGTTCGGAGGGGGGCAGTGGGGTGTTCTCTCGTAGACGCCACCCTGCCTACCCTACGGTACGATAGCGGCACCTTCGTGCGCGCGATCGCCATCCACTTCGACGACGAGGCCGCGATCGCGGCGCAGCGTCGCGCAAACCGCCTCCTCGAGCGCCTGCAGCGACACAAGCCGGAGGTCTCGTCGGTGATCTACGACGGCGGACGCTACCGCGCCTACACCTTCTCGGGTCTGCCGCCCGAGCGCTTCCCGGCCCAGCGCCCGCTTTATTCCTGACCGCGACCGCGGTCGCCTTCCCCGAACCTGAAGGAAACGGTCATGCACCGCGTCCACTATTACGACACCAGCGCAGCCGCCTACGAAGCGTGCCTCGACGAGAGCCCCTGCATCGTGGAGGGCGATGTCCTCGCCGTCATTTCCGAAGGCGTCATCGGCCTGGCATCGAGCGACCCGCTCGCGGTTACCATCGGCGCCGGAGCGCTGCGCTCGCTCGCGCCGATGTCGTCTGCGGCGATCCTGCGGGAGACGGTCCACGACGCCGACCAGTGGCGGCACGCCGTCGAGCTCGCGCTTGCGCACCATCTGCCGATCGCACCGCATTTCCTGCCCTTCGCCCTGCGGTGCGTGCCGCTCTCCCCGTCACAGACGGTCGTCGCACTCACCCTCGACGATGTGATGATGGCAATCGACGCGATCCGGCACCGGGAGACCCAGCTGACGAAGCGCGCGGCGCTTATCGACGCGGAGAGTTCGCACGGACTGTTTCTGGCGTCTGCCTTGCGCAAACTGGCGACCGCCCGGCGTCACCTCGAGCGCCATCCTCCGGCGACGATCCCGGAACACCCCTGCGGTCCACCGTAACGGCGACACCGTGCCAAGCACGTCGCCCAGGGTCGCTCCAAGGCATCCACCGCCGCGCGATAAGCGCGTCGGTGAGGGGCGCTTGCGCGCCCTGCCCGGCCGAAGGGCCGGGGAGGAGAGAGGGATTGAAGATGGTGTCGAGGACATGGGGTCCAGCCGACACAGGAGACGTTACGATGAACATCGGTCAGATCAAGCAGAACGACGCCGGCATCTTCATGGGCCGCATCTCGACGCTCGCGGTTGCGATGACGATCGCGCTGAAGCCGGTGCAGTCCGCCAACCCGCGCGCGCCGCGCTACGAGATCCACGCGCTGACCCCCGGCCGCACCTGGGTGCAGGTCGGCGCCTTCTTCGAACTCAACTCGAACAACACCGGCGAGGCGTTCCTCAATGGCCGCATCGACGATCCCTCGCTCGCTCAGCCGCTCCAGGTCTCGGCCTTCCGACAGGAGGACGGTTCGTACAACATCGTCTGGCAGCGCGCGCAGAAGCGCCGCGACGTGACCAGCGCGCTCGGCATCAAGTCGGACGAGGATCCCGCTCCGCCGTTCGGCGCCGACGGCTCGAGCGACGACGCCGGGATGAGCGGCAGCGCCGGCGCCGGCGACGACGGCCTCGGCGAAACCACCGCCCCCGTCGAGGAAACCACGCGCCGCAGCCGCGGCAAGCGCGTCACCGAGAACGCCTGATCCCCTCCCGGTGCCGCTCGCTCCCTCGCGGCACCGGCAGACGTCGCAGGCTCCCCCCACTCCCTGCGCGTCACTCGGGCGATGCCTCCCCCGGCATCGCCCTTTTTTTGCTCAAAGGGAGACAGGCATCGAAACGGACCCAAAACCGTCTTGCATCTTCGGCATAACTAGATTCTGCTGCATCAATGACCCTTAATAGAAACAGTCTTTCAACCTTTTAGCCGAAGGGAAGGGGGGTGGCGGTGGATAGCTGGACGAATGGTGCCGAAGGACCGCTCAAGACCAGCGCGCCACGATATCCACGAGGTGCCACCATGGCTGACCGCGTATCTGTCTCAATTTCGATCGGTGGAAGACTTTCCGCTGATCTTCTCGGCGAGCTCATCGAAAAGGCTAACGCCGAAAACCTTTCCACCGAGTGGGACGGCGAGCCTTTCACCGCCAACGACCTACCCGACGGTGAACCACTCGTGCTGCGCGGCCACGAGATCGCAAACGGCAAGATCGACGAGATCGAGGACTTCTGCTGCACGAACGACCTGCCGTTCTGGCGCTGGTCGGGCGGCGCGCCGGGTTCCTTCCCCGCCGAGATCGTCATCTGGAAGGGCGTGGGCGAGCGTCGCGCCTTCACCGCCGACGAAGACGGCCGCCCCGTCCTGACATCCGACGAAGCCGGCGAGATCGCGACCCTCGACGACCTGCGGGAGCATTTCGCCACTGGCGCGTACCTTCCGCCACCCTTCGTGCTGGTTCCCACTGTCAATCGGCGTCCAAAAAGGACCCCCTATCGGCGTCCAAAAGGGACCCCCTTCGTCGAGCAGCGTTACGGGTATGACGGGTGCACCGTTCGCGCTGGTTGCGGCGTAGGGCGGGCGTAGCCCGAC
>NZ_QQWV01000079.1:0-2500 GCF_003951715.1 Sphingomonas sp. ABOLH
GTTTGGTTGCGGGGACAGGATTTGAACCTGTGACCTTCAGGTTATGAGCCTGACGAGCTACCGGGCTGCTCCACCCCGCGCCACCATGGTCGCCCTGTTGGGCGGAAGGGGTGTTATGACGAGTGTGAATGGATATGTGCACCGGCTTCAATGCCTGGCGACGACCTACTCTTCCACTGCTTAGGCAGTAGTACCATTGGCGCGGTTTGGTTTCACGGCCGAGTTCGGGATGGGATCGGGTGGTTCACAAACGCTATAGCCACCAGGCAATGAAGCGGGTGCACATGTTTTTCAAATCGGTGTTTCAAGGGCTGAGGGTTTCAACCACGTGTGTCAGCCAGTGCTGACGTTGGGGGTGTGAACTCTCTGGCATCCATAAAAGTAGTACTTTTATGGAAACCTGTTTCAAGCGCGAATAGGACAATTAGTATCGGTTAGCTTCACGCATTACTGCGCTTCCACATCCGATCTATCGAGGTCGTGGTCTCCGACCGTCCTAAGAAATCTTATCTTGAGGGAGGCTTCCCGCTTAGATGCTTTCAGCGGTTATCCCGTCCATGCATAGCTACCCTGCTGCGCCGTTGGCACGACGACAGGTACACCAGAGGCATGTTCACCCCGGTCCTCTCGTACTAGGGGCAACTCCTCTCAAATTTCGACGCCCACGGCAGATAGGGACCAAACTGTCTCGCGACGTTCTGAACCCAGCTCACGTACCACTTTAATTGGCGAACAGCCAAACCCTTGGGACCTGCTCCAGCCCCAGGATGTGATGAGCCGACATCGAGGTGCCAAACAACCCCGTCGATATGAGCTCTTGGGGGTTATCAGCCTGTTATCCCCGGCGTACCTTTTATCCGTTGAGCGATGGCCCTTCCACGAGGGACCACCGGATCACTATGACCGACTTTCGTCTCTGCTCGACTTGTCAGTCTCGCAGTCAGGCTGGCTTATGCCATTGCACTCTAACAGACGGTTTCCAACCGTCCTGAGCCAACCTTCGCGCGCCTCCGTTACTCTTTAGGAGGCGACCGCCCCAGTCAAACTACCCGCCACAGAGGGTCCCTCAACCAGTTTCATGGTTGCAGGTTAGACATCAGAAAACAACAGGGTGGTATTTCACCTATGGCTCCACACCGGCTGGCGCCAATGCTTCAAAGCCTCCCACCTATGCTACACAGTTCTTTCCTAATGCCACTCTGAAGCTGCAGTAAAGGTGCACGGGGTCTTTCCGTCTAACCGCGGGTACTCCGCATCTTCACGGAGAATTCAATTTCGCTGAGCATGTCCTGGAGACAGTGGGGAAGTCGTTACGCCATTCGTGCAGGTCGGAACTTACCCGACAAGGAATTTCGCTACCTTAGGACCGTTATAGTTACGGCCGCCGTTTACCTGGGCTTCATTTCAGAGCTTGCACCCCTCCACTTAACCTTCAGGCACCGGGCAGGCGTCAGGCCCTATACGTCGTCTTGAAGCCGACTTAGCAGAGCCCTGTGTTTTTGCTAAACAGTCGCTACCCCCTGGCCTGTGCCCCCTGATAGAGCTTGCGCTTAATCAGGGCCTCCTTCTTCCGAAGGTACGGAGGCAATTTGCCGAGTTCCTTCAGGACACTTCTCTCAAGCGCCTTGGTATACTCTACCTGACCACCTGTGTCGGTTTCGGGTACGGTCTATACGGTGGGGCTATTTCCCGGGACAGCTTCGAAGCCGGATCAATCCGATAAGATCCGACAACACACGCCATCCGTCACACACCACCAGGCCCACGAATATTAACGTGGTTCCCATCGACTACCCCCTTCGGGCTCGTCTTAGGGGCCGGCTCACCCTGCGCGGATTAGCCTTGCGCAGGAACCCTTGGTCTTTCGGCGAGAGGGCATCTCACCCTCTTTATCGCTACTCATGTCTGCATTCGCACTTCCGATACCTCCACGGTCCATTACCAGACCGCTTCACAGGCGTACGGAACGCTCCGCTACCGCGTACACAAAGTGTACACCCTAAGCTTCGGTGCGTGTCTTGAGCCCCGTTACATCTTCGCCGCAGGAACCCTTGTTTAGACCAGTGAGCTGTTACGCTTTCTTTAAAGGATGGCTGCTTCTAAGCCAACCTCCTGGTTGTTTTGGGATTCCCACATGCTTTCCCACTTAGACACGACTTGGGGACCTTAGCTGTAGGTCAGGGCTGTTTCCCTTTTGACGACGGACCTTAGCACCCGCCGTCTGTCTCCCGGATATCACTCTTATGTATTCGGAGTTTGGTTAGTATTGGTAGATCTCGCGACCCCCGCAACCATCCAGTGCTCTACCCCATAAGGTGTCCATCCGAGGCACTACCTCAATAGTTTTCGCGGAGAACCAGCTATTTCCCGGCTTGATTGGCCTTTCACCCCTAAACACAACTCATCCGGTAACTTTTCAACGTTAATCGGTTCGGACCTCCAGTGGGTGTTACCCCACCTTCATCCTGGTCATGCCTAGATCGCCGGGTTTCGGGTCTAA